>JBHWRC010000036.1:0-4628 GCA_043426375.1 Anaerococcus sp. | reverse complement strand
CTAGTAATTTTTTGTTCATCTATATTTCTCCCTTTTTTACAAAAATCTTCCTCTTATGACTATACCTAGGACCTGGTATTTTACAAATTATAGAGTTTATTGATAAAAAGAGACCAATGTTTTTCACAAAAATAGACCCAAGAGGGCCTATTTTAATGTTTTTAGTCTTTTTCGATTATTTCGCCAGTTGTTGCGTCGATTTTCACGTCTGTGCCGTCTTCTATTTCTATATCGTAAACAGCCTTGCCGTCGTCAATTTCAAGTTCATATTCTTTTACCCAAGCACCTTCTTGGCCTTCTAGGGCTTTTTCCATGGCTTCTTTGGCTGTTATTATATTTGTCCTATCTATAGCTAGCACTTTTTTGTCGTCTTCTGTGTCTTTTTCTTCCTTGATTAAGTCAAGACTGTTGGCATCAAATTCTGCTTCGAATTCTTCTCCGTCTTTATAGCCTGTTACATTGTAGACATATTTTCCATCATCTTCGTCATATTCAGCACTTGTTAGTTCGATTGCATCATCTCCAAAGTGAGCATAGAAGGCATCAATTGCTTCTTCTAGAGTTTTTTCTGTAGCTGGGATTGGATCTTTTGCATTTGATGAATCATCTGTAGCTACTTCTTTTACAGCGTCATTTGAGTCGTTTGATTCAATTGTTTGACTTTCTTCTGTTTTTACTTCTTCTGTTGTTTTTGCTTCTTGATTGCCACAAGCTCCTAGAACTACTGCAGCAGCAAGGGCTAATAACAAACTTTTATTTTTCATATATCTCTCTCCTATTTTTTACTTCATATGCAAGGTCTAACTTGCCTTAATTTCATTATATATTATACTACTATTTAAGAAATGTAAAGTAGAATTATAATTTGTTTAAGATTTCTTACAAAAGTTTTAAGAATTATAAATTTAACAGGAAGCAAGAATTCTTAACCTTAATTTAATTTCTTTGTGATATAATCAAAGTGAAAAGTTTTCACTAAAAGGGGGGGAAAGATTATGAAAGTGCTTATTGTTGAAGATGAGCTTGACCTATTAGATTCGATAGCTGAAGGCCTTGCGCTTCTAGGTTATGTAACAGATAAGGCAAAGAGTGGGATTGATGCAATTGATATGGCTTTTGTGGAATCCTATGATCTTATAATTCTTGATGTAAACCTTCCAGGTAAGGATGGTTTTGAGGTTTTAAAAGAAATTAGGGATTTTAATAAAGAAGTTGTAATTATTATGCTTACAGCAAGATCTGACATAGAAGATAGGGTCAAGGGCCTTGATCTAGGGGCCAGTGATTATATGATTAAGCCTTTTTCTTTAAGGGAGCTTGATGCTAGGATGCGTTCGCATTTGAGGGGCAAAAAAATCCACCAAGCAACAGAAATTGAAATTTCAGGCCTATCTTTTGATACCATAAAAAGAGAAGCTTCTTATCATGGTAAGGAGATTCCCTTAACAAGCAAGGAAACCGGGATTTTGGAATATCTATTTCTAAATTCTGAGAGATTTATACCAGCAGAAGAGATAATAGAGCATGTTTGGGATTCAAATGCAGATGGATTTTCAAATACTGTTAGAGTCCACATGTCATCTTTAAGAAAGAAGTTAAAACAGGCTTGTGGCAAGAATTTGATCGAAAATGTAATAGGTAAGGGCTATCGTATCCATGAAACAGAAAATTAGTGATTCTATAGTCTTTAAGTTAATCTGTGCGGTTGTAATAATTTTTATAACCATGCTTGTAGTAAGTATGTATCTTATAAACCGCAAACAAGCCATGGTAATAGATGAGGTGATTGAAGATATCAATACATCTATACCAGCCATGGATAAGTCGATGGTTTTATTTATTGATTCTTCCAAGGTCCAATCTGCAAGTGATTTCACCCTATATTTAATATTTGTTATGTTAATGGTCCTAATTCTAGGAAGCCTTTCTTTTGCTTATATAATAAAGAAAATTTTGGCTCCCCTTAAAAACCTCCAGAAGAAAATTGGCGAGGTAAATATTGATAAACCAGAAAGTTTTGAAGATATAGTTATCCTTGATAATACTTCTAGCGAAATTGTAGAGCTTTCGGAAAGCTTCGATAAGATGCTTAAGAAAATCTACGCTGACTACAAAAGGCAAAAAGATTTCTCATCTAATGTTGCCCACGAATTAAGGACACCAATTGCTGTCATGAAAAGCCAGCTAGATCTTTTTGAGAAGAAAAATACTGACAAGGAAATAAAAAAGATGCTAAGGATTCTAGATACTAATGTCAATAAGCTAAGCGGCCTTGTGGATGCAATTTTATCTTTGAGGAAAAAATCAGAAATTATTCCAACAGATGTGAACCTTGATATATTAATAGATGAAATAATTTTGGACCTTGAGGATAAGGCTGGAGCAAAAGATGTAGAAATTCTTTGGGAAAATTCAGATATTAATATAAAAACCGATGATAGTCTCCTTCAGAGATTAGTTTTTAATATAGTAGATAATGCAGTAAAATACAACAGCCCAGGCGGCAAGGTAGAAATATCTGCTAAAGATTTAGATAATGAAGTCCAAATTAAAATCGCTGACAATGGTATTGGAATATCAGAATTTGATAAAAAAAGGATTTTTGATTTGTTTTATCAAATAGACCCATCTAGAGGCCAAGAAGGCTATGGAATAGGTCTTTCCTTATCAAAAACAATTGCCGATATGATCAGAGCAAAGATTGAAATTACAGACAATATACCCCAAGGATCCATTTTTATTATAAGTATTCCCAAATCTTTATGAGAATTTAACATAGGACTTGCTAGAATATAAATATAGAAAAAATAAGGAGTTTAGATGAAGAAAAGAAAAGCAACTTACGCTCTCCTTGCCACGAGCCTATTTTTTATAGGCTTTGGTATCTATAGAGGAGAGGTGGATACAGTTTTTATGAAGGCAATTAATTTGTGTTTGGAGTGTATAGGAATTGGATAAGTTAAAAAATCAAAAAAGAATTATAATCCAAGCCCTAGCAACACTTGGCCACAACTTCCACTTGGATAATTTCTTCAAAGGCAAAATTTACCAAGGATCCGGCAAAAAAGTTTGCCTACCAGGTTTAAATTGCTATTCATGTCCGGGTGCGGCAGGATCTTGTCCTATAGGAAGTCTTCAGGCGGTAATAGGCTCTAGTAAATACAAGTTTTCCTACTATGTAATTGGGATAATGATGTTTTTTGGAGTTATGGTTGGTAGGCTCATATGTGGATTCTTATGTCCCTTTGGATTTTTCCAAGACCTCTTACATAAAATACCTACTAAGAAATTTTCCACAAAAAAATTAAAGGCTCTTAGATACATAAAATACATAATCTTAAGTGCCCTACTTGTGGGTGTGGGTTTTGCCTTAAAGGGTCAATATGAAGTAGTCCCACCATTTTTCTGCAAGTATCTTTGTCCTCAAGGAATCATGGAGGCAGCCCTACCACTTGCTGGTAAAAATGTTGCCCTAAGAGGAGCCTTGGGTCCACTGTTTAGGTTCAAATTTGTGATTTTGATAATTACAATTATCCTTTCAATAGGATTTTTTAGACCTTTCTGTAAGTGGATCTGTCCGCTAGGTGCATTTTATTCATTATTTAATAAGTTTTCCCTCTATCAATTAAATTTAGATAAGGATAAGTGCATAGACTGCGGCAAGTGCGAAAAAGTTTGCAAGATGGATGTGGATATTAGAAAATCAACCTGCCACTTAGAATGTATCAGGTGCGGAGATTGTGTCAGCGCATGCCCTACAAAGGCAATAACAAGTGAATTTATAAAGAAAAAAGGAGATAAAAATGAAAAATAAAAGCAAAATGATTTTAACTTTAATGATGGCTGCTACTTTAGCAGCTTGCGGACAAAAAGACGCTAAGGAAGAAGCAAAAACAAAAGAAGATGTGGCACAAGAAGCAATGAGTCAAGCAGAAATGCCAGAAGGGGCACAAATCACAACAGATAGAGAAACCCCAATCGAAGAGCCTCAAGTAGAAGGTGAAAAACCAAATACTCTTGGTAATTTTGAAGCAAAAGATCAAGACGGAAAGAAATTTACTAATGAAGACTTCAAAAACTATGACGCAACAGTTATAAACCTATGGTTTACCGGTTGTTCTGCCTGCATCCAAGAGATGCCAGAGCTAAATAAAATAGCAGATGACCTTAAAAAAGATGACAAGGTTAATTTCCTAACCCTTTGCACAGATGCAGAATATGACGAGTCAACAATGGCAGCCTATAAGAGAATAATTGACGAAAACAAGCCAACCTACCAGGCCCTAAGTGTCAAAAACGAAGGCGAAATCAAAAAATACCTAGACCACGTATTTGCTTATCCAACAACAATCGTAGTTGACAAAAATGGCAATATAGTAGGCGAAGATGTAGTAGGTGCAATCACAACAGAAGACCAATTGGCAAAACTTAAGAAAAATATTGACCTTGCTAAGGAGTCTTCAAACAAATAAGTTCTCTCCATGTATTTTAGTTTATCCCGACCTAGTCGGGATTTTCTTTTGCCTAAATTAAGCCATATTTGATATAATTAAGAGAGACATTAGGGAACGTAATGTCTTTCAACAATCTATACTTCGTGCTTCGCACTCGTATATATTGTGAAGACC
>JBHWRC010000035.1:0-5639 GCA_043426375.1 Anaerococcus sp. | reverse complement strand
CGCCTTCATGTTCTTATCATCTATCGCTTGGTCTTGTATGTCATCTCCTAGATTGGCAAGTTTCCCTTTAAATGAGGGTAGGTATCGTTCGTCTGACAATTCAGATATAGACATACCTGATACGTTTTTAGCCCCTAATATGGTCTTTATAATCTGTAATAGAGTACCTTTACCATTACCCCCATCTCCTATAAAGATGAAAAACTTTGCAAGTAATCTTTTAAATTCAGGGTCAACGATTAAGGTGTGCCCTAATATTTCAAGCAGTAGGTTTCTATAATCTTCATCATGGTTGGTTAGGTGGTTTATATACTCATCAACTTTATCTACTTTTTCAGCATCTTCATCATAGTCAATATCTATATGATAAGGAGTGAATGAGTCTATAACCAAGTCTACAAAATGACCGTTTTCTATATAACCATTCCTAAACTTAATCGGAAATATTTCCCCTTGGTCTATTTTCCTTGACCTATATTGCATTTGTTTTATTACTTCATCTACATACCTAGTCTTTTGTGAACCAACCCTGTCAAATACTTTCTTTCTAAGGGTTGATTCCTCATGTGTGTATTCTCCATCATCTTTGAAATAATATCTTTGTCCGTATTGTACAAAGTTAAATTCAGTCATTAAAGCACTAGCAACTTCATATTCACTAACCTCATCATTTGACAAGTCTATTTCTCTTGTTAGGGTCTGAAATTCTACTTCGGATAGAGCGTTAGCAAATATATTCTCATAGACAAAGCTAAGTTTTTTTCTCAACTCTTTAACCCCTGTTAATTGAGTCCTAAGCTTGAATAACTTGTTGTTCCTACCTTCACCCTCATCTAGTCCTAAAAGTTCCTCAAATCGTTTATTAGAGGTAAATATGATGGGTGCTTCTTCTCGTTCGCCTATATTTTCTATTTCTCTTAAAACCCCATTTCTTTTAATGGTTACAGCTTTTGTATTTCCCTTATGTTTGATTTCATATTTAAAACCAAGTGGGGAAACCCTGTTAGCTCCTCTTTTAAAATCTAAAGGTTTTTTAAAGTAGAAATGCACACCCCTATCAGTCCATACTGTTTGAGTCTTTATATCAAAACTTACAATGATTTTCTTTATAAGGTCTTTGTCTAGTTCATCAATATCAATTACATAGTCATCATCTTCTAATAGCCAGCCAGCATCTTCAAACGAATCGTGCTTATCATATATATCGGCATTATTGTTGGAATATTTTTGTCCTTTTTCAAATTCTACATACATTCAAAGTTTGTCGCCTCCATGTTTTATACTCTCCATCTTTGCAAGTTTTTCATAGTTAAATCGTAATACCATTGAATATCAACTATCTCTTTAAAATTATCAAAATCATCTAATTCACCGTTGTACAAATACATTTCATTAGGTGTATCAGCAAACTTTACAAGTCCATCATCTTCTCTTTTCTTAAGTATTTCAATACCTTTCTTTGTTGCAAAAACCCTATTAACCTTTGTATCAAGAAGTTTGTCCGGTTCATCTCTGGTTACAACTCCTTTATAAGTGCTTCCTGCTTGTAGTATATATTGAAACATTCTTGGTTTATCGAGGTTTTCAAGGATGGTATCTTGCACAGGTTTGTCATATACAAGATAATCAACTAAGGCTTTGTGTGTTATTCCTATATCATTATTCTTAAAGAAATTATCACCATGATATTTATTCACATCTCCACCTTTAACCTTGATTTTTCCATCATTTGTCACAGCAATGTAGTTATTAACATCTTTTTGTATCCACCTATCAAAATAGTCAGTTTCAAGAGTGAGTTTAAACTCTTCTTCCCATTCTCTCTTAATTTCTTCATCTTGATTTCCATTAAGAGTATAGGCCACACCGTCTGTATTGATATTAATAATCCTTGCCCCTATTTTAGCAAGTCTTTTAGCTAGTACATATACAGCAACTTGACCATGAATACATATAGAATAAGCAAGGGTAGGATTGTCAAGAGCTGAATACCTATTGTTCAAAAGCCCATATGTTGAGTTTAATATAAGCTTATATGGTGCTTGTTCAGCCTTTTTTCCTTGGTGTTTAAGTATAAGTCTATAATCAAGTATTTTTTTATATCGTCTAGTCTTATCCCCAAGCCCATTGAGATTTATCAATATTGAAGGATACATACTACCTACGTCAGCAAGTCTTACATTCCTTGTTTCTAAAAACCCTTTTGGTGCACCATGTAGACCACCCCAACCAAACTCAATTTCATTATCGAATTCGTTTGTTACAATCTTTTTAGTTTCAAATTTATAATCTGTAGTTTTAGTGAGTTCACTCCACATTTTTCGTACATCTTCATTTACATAAGATAGAGTTTCTTCGCTCGGTAAAACCCTATACGCTGGTGTTTTCTTTTTTGGTTTCAGTAGACTTGCTATTATTGAAGTTGTATTCCACTTATGAGCGTTTTCTCTAGCATAATCATTATCAAGCATGTTTATTACAGCTTCTTTTGACTCATAATAATCTTTTCTCATCTTAAATATCTTTACAGTATTTAAAACGTCATACTCACAATATTTAAGAGTTTCTAAGTTTTCATCAGGAGTTAATTCCCTATTTATATCAAAAGGTACAGATGATTCTACAATAGAAACCCCCATATTCCCCTCCACCTTTTTAAGTGATGGCCTTGACACATCAATTTGTTGGAAACAATCAAGTGATTTATACGGTAGGTCTTTTGTGTTTTTCAACCATCCTAAAGGAGTATTGTTGATGATAGAGTCGTTGGCGGCTTTAACTATTTCTTGTTTTAGTTTATCTTCTTTATTAAGATTCGCACTAAACATTAAAGCTTTCATAATCCTATCGTCATAATAATGATTGTTGTATCCTACAAGAATCTTTCCTCTTACATATTCTTCAAGGTTTTCAAAACCTTTTTCAATGCTTACACCTCTGTCAATATAAGACCCTAAACCATCAAGGGTAGAAGAAAAAACCTTAACAGTCTTTTCTTCTATATCCTTAAAAACAACCATAGAGTTTAGCTTGAAGACCTCTATATCGAAAAAGAGGTAATCGTCATACATTACTCACTCCTAAGCCCATTCAGGTTTCTTAATATCAGCATATGGATATTTACCATAAGCTATTTTAACCTCTACCATAATAGGCTTTCCTAGGATTTTATCAGCTTCTTCTACACTTACTCCAAATAGTTCTTCAAATCTTTCATATTGTTTATCCTTCTTTTGTGGATTTACAAACCATTTTTCAAGGCTTTCTACGTAGTCAGAATATTGGAACTTCTTTTCATAAGTTTTTCCCTCATATTCAAATTTAACAGAAATTCTCTGTCCTGTATCCACCACTTCTTTAATCTCGCTTTGGAATATCTTTCCTTTATCCTTTTTATCAAATTTATTTATAATATTTACTTCCCATAAGCTATTGAATTGCCCATATTTATAAACATCTTTCTTAACTCCAACTTTGGTTTCAAGTTCATCAAAACTAGAGTCGAAATATTCCTTACACCATTCTTCTACTTGCTCTTCCTTTTTCTCATCATCTATAAACTCACCATTTTCATAGGTTTGCTTATTGAAGTTCACTTCCAAAAGTTCAGCATTTTCTATATCTAAAAACCTAAGTATGGCTTTTTTTCCATTATTGTCGTAAGCAACTTCAACTAACTCTAAATCTTTTCTCAAATTATCTGTCATTTATTTCTCCTTAATTTAATCGTGTGTCGTTCTGTCTTATAGAAATTGTTAATACCGTTACATTTTTCGTTTATATTTTTTTTATTTTTTTATCATTTCAAACTTGATACCATTGCATTGTTGGTATATTTTTATCTTTCTGTCATTTCAAATTTAATATTATTATCTCTAAGTAGCATTTCAGCTAACTTTGCGTCTTTACCATCTTTTATAGTAAATACATATATCTTTTCATTCTCTTTACTTTCAACCTTTTCAAGCACTTTTTCTTGTTCAGCAAGTCTTTCTTTTTCTCTTTTATCCATTTCAAGAACACTTGCAAAGTCTTTACATTCAAGGTATGAATTAATTAGACTTTTACCGTTTTCATAATCAGTCAGTAAAGTTATATCACGTTCAGCCTTTTCGAGGAAATCGACCATTTCTTCCTCAACTGATTTTATGGTAGAAGTTTTATTTAAATGTCTACTTTCTAAAAAGTCACTAAATTTAAATAACTTCGCATAGTCATATTGCCCTATTCTCTTATTCCATATTTCTTCTAATTTCTTTTCCTTATCCTCCCTTTCTCTTTCTTCAAGCTCTCTTACTTGAAACCTCACAATTTCATCAGCCGATTTTACAACCTTTTCTATCTCCTTAATCTTTTCTGCAAATTCATCATAAGGTTTATTAATTTCTTTTTTGATAGCTATTCTTCTGTCGTTAAGTTCTTTAATTGATTTGTTTACCTTGGCAAGTATTTTTTTATTTTCCTTAATATTGTCAGCAGTTACCTCAATAGATTTTAAGTGTTTTGCAATTTCCTTAGCTTGACTTAAAAGCTCCTCATAACCATCAAAACTTATACTCCCTGTTGTAAAATCAACTTTCACATCATTTATTTTTACAAGCTCCATAATTCCTCCTTTTAGCATTCTTTTAAATTACATTTTAGTAATGTAAATCACCTTTTAAATTACATATCTCTAATAGAATCTCTTACTTTTGTGCAGTTCTATCCATTTACTATCCTTATTCCTCCTGTGTAGGTAATAAAACTCTCTTGATTTTTGTGTTGATAAATGCCTTTTTGCCCCCTTCCATACGTCATATCCGTATATCTTCTTAGAATTATTTCTTACAGCATCAATCTTTTTTTCATCATGATTGCTCTCTATAAACATATAGTCGTATTTAATATCAGGAGCATTTTCAAGACTTGCTGTATCAGTGGCATATATAAAATTTATATCGTTCATATTAATGACAAAACCTGTAGTCGGTACATCATGATAACATTTAAAAGCTTGTACGGTTCTGTCACCCAAATCAAGTTCGGTCACATCTCCAACAATATCATAAGTTGGTACAATCCTAGCCACATCATAATTTCCTATTATCTTAATTCTTGGAAAATTTTTAATAATTCCATTCACAGTATTAGGTTTAATATGGTCAGAGTGCCTGTGAGTTATAAAAAGATATTTAATGTCATAGAGCTTATCTCCTATGTGCCTATACGGAACACCGCAATCGAACATCATGTCTTCTATAATCACACAGTTCCCACTAGACCCACTTCCTATAATTTCATAATCTAATCCGATATTTCTTCACCTTCTTCCTCATCTTCAATCTCTGTCAAAAAGATAGTTGCTTCATATTTTACATCTTTCGACCACTCCTTATAAAATGAAATATCATCTAGCATTTCAGACAAATCTGCCAAACCATATTCCTCACGATACATCTCATCTTCAATCAATTTAAAGTGATTAGTAAGTATTCTATGAAGGTTGTTTTCTAAATATTCTTGCATTCTAAATTCCATCATCAAGACTCCTTTCTATATACTCATAATTTTTCTTCTTAGATAAAATCACACTGTTAAGAGTTTCAAGCTTTTTGATATTATCTTTTGTAGCCTTCTTGTCTAACAAAATCTCTCTC
>JBHWRC010000034.1:0-6322 GCA_043426375.1 Anaerococcus sp. | reverse complement strand
GGCCATGAATCTGCCAGGGAAATCCTCGTTGAAGATAGGATTTTTGTGGGTTTTGGAAATGATTTGGGAGATGCGGATGAGACTATTGATCTTGAAGGCTCTCTTGTAATCCCTCCCTATGTAGATAGCCACCTCCACCTAGACTATTATATGGTGGGAAAGACCGATAAGGCCAAAAACGAGTCGGGTACACTTTTTGAGGCAATTGACATTTGGAATGATTTCAAAAAAGGCACCAGCAAGGAAGAAATGAAAGAAAGAATTAGGGCTGCTGTACTCGAATGTGCAAGCCACGGCACCCAATATATCCGTGCCCAAACTGATTGTACAGACCCAAATCTAACAGGTATAAAGGCCGCACTTGAAGTTAGGGATGAGCTTAAAGATAAGATTACAATCCAAGTCGTAGCCTTCCCTCAAAATGGCATGTACTCATACAAAGAAGACGGTAAAACCGGCAGAGACTTAGTCGAAGAAGCCCTTAAGATTGGTGCTGACGTAGTTGGAGGCATTCCACACAACGAATGGTCCCGTGAGCTTGGCGAAAAATCAATCAAGGAAATTGTAAGCCTTGCCCTAAAATACGACAAGCTAATCGACGTCCACTGTGATGAAACTGATGATCCTATGGCACGATTCGTAGAGGTCCTAAATGCAGAAGCCCTAATCCATGACATAGGAAAAAGGGTCACAGCAAGCCATACTTGCTCCTTTGGCTCAGCAGACAATGCCTATGCCTTTAGGATGATGGGACTTTTTAGAAAATCAAAGATAAATTTCGTAGCCCTACCTACAGAAAATGCCTACCTACAAGCCAGGCTTGACACCTATCCAAAACGCAGGGGCATGACCAGGGTCCGTGAATTTGTCGACAATGACATAAATGTAGCCTTTGCCCAAGATTCCATAGTCGACCTTTGGTATCCAGCAGGCAACGGCAACCTTATGAATATCCTAGATAACGGAATTCACATGGCCCATCTAATGAAAGAAGAGGATTTCAAAAAAGATCTTGACCTAGTAACCACAAATGGAGCAAAGGCCATGGACCTAGAAGACTCCTACGGCCTAGATATAGGCAAGGATGCCAATTTCATAGTCCTAGATGCGGCCAGCCCATTTGATGCTATTAGAAATAGGGCCGAATGTTTGGCAAGTGTGAGATGTGGCGAATTTTTATTTAAAAAAGCCAAAAGGACCTATAAAATAGACCTTGATATATAAGACCAACTAGCCCCAGCCGGGGCTTTTAAATTGGAATTTTAGATTGTCACTCCCTTATAGGATCATATTTTTTTAAAATTTCCATACAAAAACAATAGCAATCTGCAATTTTATAGATTTACAAAAATCTAACAAAGATTTACTCAAAGATGAAATCTATCCTTATATGACGTATATTAAAAAGGTAATGAATTTATAGGCGGAATTACCGCCTAAAACTAATTTATTCTAAAAACAAGGAGGACTTATGTCTAAAAACGAAAAAAAGGGTGGAATCCTGCAGTCGATTGAAAGAGTCGGCAACGCACTTCCCCACCCTGCTATGATTTTCGTCATCATGATAGGAATCTTAGCTGTAATTGCACAAATCTGTGCATCAGCTGGAGTATCTGTATCATACTATGACGCCAAGGCAGAAGCTGACACAACTATAGAAGCGATAAGCCTTTTAAATCCTGAAGGCATTAGATACATGCTGTCATCGATAGTTACAAACTTTACATCCTTCGCCCCACTAGGAGTAGTCCTAGTAGCAATGCTAGGTGTTGGTGTGGCAGAAAATGCAGGTTTTTTTGATGCTGGCCTTAAGAAAATGCTTTCTAATGTGCCACCTGTTATGCTTACAGCAACAGTAGTATTTGCTGGAATCATCTCAAACATCGCATCTGATGCGGGCTATGTAGTGGTAATACCACTTGGAGCTATGCTATTTGCTACAGCAGGCAAGCACCCAATAGCTGGTCTTGCAGCAGCATTCGCAGGTGTATCTGGAGGATTTTCAGCAAACCTAATCTTTGGACCAACTGATGCCCTATTATCAGGAATCACAAACGAAGCCCTAAGAGCTGCAAAAATTGACTACACAGTAGGTGTAGATAGCAACTGGTATTTCCTAATAGTATCAACCTTTATCCTAACAATTATAGCAACACTTGTAACAGAAAAGATTGTAATACCAAACCTAGGTGAGTACAAGGGAGCCTATATCCACGAAGATAAGCCGCTTACAGACCTTGAGAAAAAGGGTCTAAAAAATGCAATGATTGGTCTTTTAGTATTCCTAGTAATTTTAGGACTCCTAACAATACCACAAAACGCAATCCTAAGGGAAGCAAATGCTGAAGGTAAGATGACCCTAGAACATTTCCTAGGAAACAGTCTAATCAGTACGATCTTCTTGCTATTTTTAGTGCCAGGCTATATCTATGGTAGGACAGTTGGCAAATTCAAAAACTCCAAAGACCTAGTAGGAGCCATGACTAAATCAATGGAATCAATGAGCGGATTTTTGGTACTAGCATTCTTCGCAGCCCAATTCGTATCATTCTTTGCCTACACAAATCTCGGAACAATCCTATCTGTAAAGGGAGCGGAATTTTTAGGATCAATCAGCCTAACAGGTATTCCTTTGATATTATTATTCATAATCCTATCAGCCTTTATCAACCTATTTATAGGATCAGCATCAGCAAAATGGGCAATCATGGCGCCAATCTTTGTGCCAATGTTTATGAACATGGGTCTGTCACCAGAACTAAGCCAAATGGCCTACAGAATAGCAGACTCATCAACAAACATCATAAGCCCACTTATGAACTACTTTGCAATGATAGTAATCTTCATGCAAAAATATGACGAAGAAAGAGGTCTAGGTACCCTAATCTCAACCATGCTACCATATTCTATAGCATTTTTAGTATTCTGGAGCTTGCTATTAATAGTATGGATGATATTTAAGTTGCCACTAGGACCTGGAGCTTTCTTATTTGTGTAAAATCTGTCCGAGGCAGCAAATCATATTATTTTTTTAAAAGCGACGCTAATAAAATAGTGTTGCTTTTTTATTTATAACTTTCTTCGTAATTTATTAATTTAGTATACTATTCTACTTACAGTTGAATGATAATTTTTATTACCAAATTACGAAGTAATTATCTAAATAATCAAAATTATCTAAAATACAAAATAATAGTATAATATACAAAGGGTACTAGGGAATTATCCCTAGTTTTATCTATCAAGGATAGAGGGGAGAAGAAGATTGGGACCTGTTATTGTTGGCGATTTAATGCTTTTAATTTTTTCAATTTATATAGGGATATTTTTTATTTTTTTACACACCGACTACCCTGATATGTCTGTGGGCTTTCATGTGTGGGAGGCTTGTTATTCTAAGGATACCTGGCCATATGCCAATAAATTTGCGGGCATTTTATCTATTGGCCTTGGAATCTTGTTTTACGGGATTATTATCCCTATTTTGATCTACCTTGAGATTACTCGTGAGATTATTGCTGGGATTATAATTATTTCACTTATTATCTTCTTTCTCTTATTATTTGGCCTGGCTAAGTTTGTTTTGAGAAAAAAGTTTGATCTTAAGGATAATAAATAAGGCCTTTAGCGATTGCTTTTAGCTTTCTTTGCTATATAATAATATTAGCAAAAGGGAGTAGCCCAATTATTTAATCGTCAAAACGGTTTTACCCGGTTAAATAAACCCTAAAAGGTGGCGAGACGGAGCTTAAAATGAGGAAACTCATAAGCTTCGCTTTTTTTTATATCTTTTGCAAAAATATAAGGAGGAAGTATGGACTATAAAGGCAGTCTAAATGAAATAATAAAAAAACACGAAACTGACGCCAAGCGTGGACTTAGCACATCTGAAGCTGCTGCTAGACTCGAAAAATATGGCCCAAATGCTATTGAGTCATCAAATAAAAAGTCTCTTGCTAAAAAAATTATCGAGCAAATTGTAGACCCCATGGTTATTTTGCTGATAATTGCTGCTATTGTATCAGCCTTCACAGGTGATGTGGTCGAATGTGTAATTATTATCGCAATCGTTGTTATTAATGCTATTATGTCTATCATACAGGAAGGTAAGGCAGAGGATTCTGTTGCGGCTTTGCAAAAAATGAGCTCTCCAGAAGCTACTGTCGTCCGTGATGGACAAAGAGGCCATGTCAAGGCAGAAGAACTTGTACCAGGTGATATTGTCATCTTAGAAACTGGGGATATTATCCCAGCTGATATGAGGCTTATCGAGTCATCAAATCTAAAAATCGACGAATCATCTCTTACAGGAGAATCTGTAGCAGTAGAAAAGGACGCAAATTTCACTACAAGTGAAGATGTGGGAATAGGTGATAGGGAAAACTACGTACACTCATCATCAATTGTAACCTACGGTCACGGTATTGGTCTTGTAGCAACTACTGGAGAAGATACAGAAATCGGTAAGATAGCTACAAGTCTTGATCAGGTAGAAGAAAAGGAAACACCTCTTCAAAAGCAACTTAAAAAATTATCTAAGGTCCTTGCCCTACTTGTAATCATAGTATGTGTAGCAGTTTTTGGCCTAGGTTATTTAAGAGGAGGAGATGATCTGCTTGAAACCTTTATGGTTGCAGTATCTCTTGCAGTTGCAGCTATACCAGAAGGACTTACAGCTGTTGTTACAATCGTCCTATCAATCGGCATGAACAGGATGGCCGAAAGAAAGGCTATCGTTAAAAACCTCTTATCTGTAGAAACTCTTGGTTCAACCACAGTTATCTGTTCAGATAAGACCGGAACTCTTACCCAAAATGAGATGACCATCACAAAAGTCTTCACAAATGATGAAGAATACGAGGTTGAAGGCTCGGGCTACAAGCCAGAGGGTGATATTAGAAATGCTAACAAAGAAGTAATAGAAGATGACGGACAAATTAAGCTTCTAATGACTATCGCATCTTTATGTAATGACGCTAACCTTACAAGAGAAGGCGAAGAATACAAGATTACAGGCGACCCTACAGAAGGGGCCATGCTCACATTTTCTGAAAAATGGAATATCAACCAAGAAAATCTTAATGAAAAACACCCAAGAATAGAAGAAATACCATTTGATTCTACAAGGAAGATGATGACAACCTTCCACGAAATGGACGGCAAATACTATGCCTTCACAAAGGGTGCACCGGATGTAATCATGAGCAACTCTTCACAAATCTTAGAAAATGGCGAAATGGTAGACTTTGACCAAACCAAACGCAAAATCTACTCAGATAAGAATAACGATCTTGCAAGCCACGCCCTAAGAGTTATGGCCTATGCATTTAGACCACTTGATACGCTTGACCAAGACCTTACAACAGAAAATATCGAAAAAGATATGATTTTTGTAGGTCTAACAGGCATGATCGACCCACCAAGACCAGAAGCCAAGGCCGCTGTAGCTGAATGTCACGCATCTGGTATCGATGTAATCATGATTACAGGCGATTATTTTGAAACAGCCCTTGCAATTGCAAAAGAACTTGGCATCGCATCAAGCCGTGACCAAGCCATGCAAGGTTCTGAACTAAATGATAAGACAGATGAAGAAATCAGAGAAATTGTCAAAACCAAGAGAATTTTTGCCAGGGTATCTCCAGAAAATAAGGTACAACTTGTAAAGGCTCTGGAAGCAAATGACAATGTGGTTGCTATGACAGGTGACGGTGTAAATGACGCACCAGCAATCAAAAACGCTGACATCGGTGTATCTATGGGTATAACCGGTACAGACGTTGCCAAGGATGCATCAGATATGATCTTAGTTGACGATAACTTTGCGACAATTGTAAATGCAGTAGAAGAAGGAAGAGTAATCTTCTCAAACATCAAAAAGTTTGTATCCTTCCTACTTTCATGTAATATTGCCGAAGTTTTGATAGTTTTCCTATCAATCCTAATGGGACTACCAAGCCCACTTACACCAATCCAGCTATTATGGCTAAACCTAGTTACTGACGCTTTCCCAGCCCTTGCCCTTGGTGTTGAACCAGCAGAGCCAGGCCTTATGGAAGAGCCACCAAGAGATCCAAGAGAATCAATAATCTCTGGAGATGTGAGAACTAATTTAATCAGCCAATCAATATTTATAACAATAGCAGTCCTTGCTTCTTATATAATTGGTCTAAAATGGATATTCCCAGATTCAATCGAAGGCGCTCACACAATGGTATTTGCAACACTTATAACATCAGAACTTCTAAGAGCATTTTCTGTAAGAAGTACAAAATACACCCTAAAGGAATTAGGCTTTACATCAAACCCACACCTAATCAAG
>JBHWRC010000033.1:0-5040 GCA_043426375.1 Anaerococcus sp. | reverse complement strand
GTGTTCGAAAACGGCATGCCTGTATTTGTGGATATTTGCGATTTTACAAAAGAAATATAAAAGAAATAAAAAAACAAACCAGCAAGGCTTGAAAAATGTGAGCTTGCTGGTTTTTTATTGTGATTTGATAAATGTAAGTTTTTATTTTAATTACGGCGGATAGGAGTAATTCAGATGAAAATTACTAAGGAGCTGGAAGAAAAAGATTACCGCAAACTCAAAAGCAGGCACTAGTCATACATTCGGCATAAATTTCGGATAATATTACCCTATGCAAATAATACTAGGCACCCATATTATAATTATCATATAAACATGGCCAGAGGTATCTCCACACGATGGCAAGCTTTCTTAGACTCTCTGTACGCTATCGGCCGCTAGGGGAGCTTTCCAGCCATCCTCTTAAGAAAAGTTTGAAATAATTAAAACAAAATAAAAATCCAAGATAAAATGAATTTATCTTGGAAAACAAAGTCCTACTTATGGTATGGTTCCTTATTTATTATCCTGTAGGCCCTATAGATTTGTTCCATTAGGATGACTCTCATTAGTTGGTGGGGGTAGGTCATTTTGCCGAAGGAAAGTCTGTAGTTTGATCTTTTTAGGACCTTTGATCCCAGACCATTTGATCCGCCTATGACAAAGACCAGGTCTCTGCCGAAGCCGTCTAGCATTTCTTCTTGGATTAGTCTTGCAAATTTTATGGAGTCGGGGTCTTTGCCCTTTATTTCTAGGGTTACGACGAAGGAGTCATCTTTGATTTTTGATAAGATTCTTTCACCTTCAGAATCTTTGACCATCTCGACTTCCTTGTCGGATAGGGTTTCTGGTGCCTTTTCATCAGCTACTTCTAGGATTTCTAGCTTGTTGTAGGCTTTCATTCTCTTTTCGTATTCAGCTATTGCATCTTTATAGAATTTTTCCTTGATTTTGCCTACGGCTACTACTTTTATGAGCATTATCTTTGGCTTTTGGCGTAGGCATCGTAGGCGTCACCTATCTTTGAATACCCATCTTTTTTTAGGATTTCGATGACTATATCTCTGACATCTGAGGTCTGTGTAAGTCTCTTATCGTCGCCAAAAAATAGCCTGTTCTCTATATCTTTTAGTATTATGGAAATATCAGAGCTGTTTAGTTGCATACCCGCCCTGTCCGCAGCGTTTTTGATTGACCTGGAGAGCTTATCTTCCTTGTATTTTTCAATACGGCCAGATCTTTTGACTACGTATTCGTCCTTGCCTGTAAGCATGGCCATCACTTCTTCTAGGGGCAGGTCTTCTGTGATTTTTTTTGGGTCTAGCCCTTCTATAGCATTATTTTTCAAAAAATTTCCTAGTAAGTCAAATATTTTTTCTGTCATAATTTTCTCCTAACTTCTTTTTGTATTTATACCCAAAAAATCGGTCTATTTATCAGGAGTTGAAGTGCCTGGCTGGCAGGGTAATTATTTCGTTGAGTTCTTTTGGTAGCTTGATGTCTCTCTTGAGGGCAGCAAAGGAGATAATATCTTTGCCATATTTTTTTCTTATCTCGTAAATGGCCTTATCACAGGATTCGTTCTTAAAATATTTATCGCATTCCATAAAGACATCCAGCTGGCTGCCAGAGCCTAGGGGTTTGAGATTGGTAGCCCTGATGCCTACTGCCCTTATAGGTAGGTGCCAGTCGTATCTTTCTAAAAACAAAGAAAAACCTGCATCGGCAAGGGTGATGGAGGACTGGGTCGCAAGTTTGAGGTCGGTTCTAAAGGTCTCAGAAAATAGATCCTTGTCCCTTATAAATATCTCTACGCCATTGGCCTCAAGATTGGCTTCCCTAAGCCTTCTAGATACAGAAAAGCTCAGCTCCTGGAGGACATTTTTGACCTCGCCATCTTTTAGGAGGTCTTTCCTACAGGTTGACGAGTTGCCGATGGTTTTTATGATGTCCTTGTGGTTTATGTCTACAACGGGCCTTAGGTCTTTGCCGTTGGCATAGTTCCAAAGATAGACCCCGTTGATGCCCAGAAGATTTTGCATAAGGCTAAGAGGGGACTTGGCTATATCTCCCAAAGTGTAGAGGCCGATGCGGTTAAGCTTTTTCTTTGTGGCCCTACCTATACCGACCATGGCCTCAGCCTTAAGGGGCCAGACCTTATCTTTCCAATTGTCTTTGTCAATTACAGTGATAGCATCGGGCTTTTTCATGTCGGATCCTAGCTTGGCAAAGACCTTGCAAAAAGAGACACCGATAGACACTGTAAGACCTACTTCCTCCTTCATTCTCCTAGATATCTCTTTGGCAATATCAAGGCCTGATCCAAAAAGCTTGGTAGACCCACTCACATCTAGGAAACACTCGTCAAGGCCGAAAGATTCGACCTGGTTTGTATAGTCGTAGTAGATTTTTTTGGCCATCTTGGAGTGCTTGAGATACTCATCATATTGGGGAGGGACAAGGATAAGGTCCCTGCATTTTGTAAGAGCTTCCCAAATAGGCATGCCTGTCGCCACTCCCATTTCCTTTGCCTCCTGGCTTTTTGCAAGGATAATTCCATTTCTATTTTTTGGGTTGCCCGCCACAGCCATGGCCTTGCCCTTTAGACTTGGGTTAAGCTTGGCCTCAATTGAGGCATAGCAGGCGTTCATATCTGAATGTAGGATGATTCTTTTCATAATTTCTCCTTTAATCTATTTAAAATTTCTTGATAAATCTAGACTCTTAATGTATAATTAAGACAATAAGTGACTTTGATACAATTATAAGACACTAAAAGTCTTTTGTCAAGACAAAAATTTATAATTACAGATAATTCATCACGTAATAAAACTTTTCTATGTCCACAGATATTAAATCTAATATAATTAAGTTCAAAATTATCTATTTAATTGTATTAAAAAATTCTTTAGTTCAAAATATACAAAAATATTGAACTAAGAAAAATATAAGTTCAAAGTAATTAAAAATATTAAAAAAATGAGGAGCATTATGAGTTTTGCAAGCAAATTAAAAAGCCTAAGAGAAGAAAAGAAACTAACCCAACAGGAGTTGGCTGATATGACTGAGGTCTCCCTAAAGACCATTTCCCGTTATGAGCTAGGTCTATCCAAACCAAGGTACAGAAAAACCTACGACCTCTTGGCAGACGCCCTAGACACCAGCCACGACTATCTTGTCACAGACGAAGAAGACTTCATCCTCACCACCCGTGAAAGATACGGGATTTCGGCAGGCAAGGAAGCAGAAGAACTGGTAGATGGGGTCATAGGCCTCATGGCAGGGGGAGAAATCCCAGAATCTGACAAAAGAGCCATCCTAGACGCCATCTCTGAAGCCTACTATATAGCTAGGCAAGATAGCAAAAAATTAAGGAAAACAAAATAATGACCATCTCATACGACCAGATTTATGAGGACGTCAGAGATTTAATAAAAAACCACCAAAGCCGTGACCCAAGAGCCATCCTAGAAGAACGTGGTGTCCATTTGATAGCCTTCAAAGAAGACACAAAGCTTTTAGGCATGTACAAAATAATAAGGGATAGTCGTTTTGTAATCTACAACCCAAATGTAGACTACAGGATCCAGACCATGGTCTTTGCCCACGAGCTAGGCCACGATATCTATCATCAAAGCCAGGCCAAATCAGCCTTGGTAGAATACGAAATCTTTGACATAACAAGCGAAATGGAGCTAGAAGCCAACATCTTCGCAGCCCACCTACTTTTGGATGAGAAAAAACTGATGGACGACATAATCGAAGGCTACACCTACGCAGAGCTAGCAAGCATGCACGATGTCAACGTCAACCTCATGATCTTCAAACTCAATGAAATGCACAGGATGGGCGTGCCAATAAGAAAAGAAAACCAGACTAGGGCAGACTTTTTTACAAAAATTGATGGCAAAGACATCAAAAATTTGAGGTCCTACTAATGGGAATGAGAGTGACAGATTTAGTCAAAATAATAATTGACCAGAAAAAAGACATAAAAATTGCCGCAGACATGACAGTAGGCAAGGGCAATGACAGCAAACATATCCTAGACGCTACCGGAGTAGAAAGGCTATATGGCTTTGATATACAAAAAGAAGCAGAAGATGCGGCAAAGAAACTAATAGGAGAAGACCAAAGATTTATCTTCCGCCTAGAAAGCCACGAAAAAGCCGACCAATATATAAAAGAAGGCCTAGACCTAGCAGTCTATAACCTAGGCTACCTGCCAGGCGGCGATAAGGAAGTCACAACCACCTACAAATCCACCATAAAAAGCCTAGAAAAAACCCTGGGACTAATGAAGCCAAACGGCCTAATAATAATCACAATCTACCCAGGCCACCCGCAAGGTAAAATAGAAAGTGAAAGGATCGAAAAATTCCTAAAAACCCTTGATACAAAAAAATACGCAGTAATAAAATTAGCCTATCAAAACAGACCAAAAAATCCGCCGTATGTAATGGTAGTAAAAACTTTGTGAGCAAAGTTTTTACGGTTTTTACAATTTCTCAAGCTGCAAAGCAGCGAAGTAGAAATTGATAAAAAACCTTATGCAATGTATAAGCCCGTCCGGCTCAGGGAGGACAAGACGCGATGAATAAGAGAGTCTGGAGGAAAAAGATTGCTAATGGCTCTAATCTCATAGGCAAAGTTTTTACGGTCTTCAATATATTACAAGCACTGAAAGTGTGCAGGAAAATATATGAAGAACCTTATGTAATGGACATGCCCCTCCGGCGCATAGAGGAGTAAATTGCCAAAGCGGCCGAGAGCGGCAGACCACCTCGCAGCGAAGCGAGAGAGAAAACGACGACGAAGGAGGAGGAGAGACCCCATAAACTAAGGACCAGGACATTCTAAAAAAATACCTACATAAATAGGATAGAATAATAATTCTCTGCACCTACGGGTCCCGTATTTATAAGATCTCTCGTCAGTCGCTTCGCTCCTTCCATCGAGATGGCGCATGGGTGTTCGTCTTCGGAAAACACTACGGCGCCGTCTCGACAGAGGCCGTCAGGCCGACGAGAGACCTCACAAATTCAGGACCAGGATATTCGA
>JBHWRC010000032.1:0-8941 GCA_043426375.1 Anaerococcus sp. | reverse complement strand
AGGAAAAGATCATCTGCTTGTTTTTTGTTAATCCCCTCATTTTCTAGAATCCTATAAATCTCCTCATCGCTTGCTTCAGGATTTGCCTTTAGGATTTGTTTTAATTTATTAAGTTTCAAATATTTTCCTGCTGGAATTCTTATTGTATGACCTTCTTTGTTTATAGCCTTTCTAATTGCCTTATCAATCCACTTGTAGGCATAGGTTGTAAATTTGTAGCCCAATGTCAGATCAAATTTCTCAGCTGCTCTTATCATGCCAAGCATACCCGATTGGACCAAGTCTTCTAGGTCAAGGTCGTTACCGTGAGACCTAAAAAAGTATGAAGCCCTGCTTCTTACAAGACCCTGATTTTTTTCTACAAGGGCGGAAAGAGCATTTTGGTTGCCTAACTGGAATTGTTCTACAATCTCTTCGTTATTTAGGTCTGATAGTTTAATCATGTCCTTGCGTCTGATTGGGGCAAGGGATGTGTTTACGCCTTTTTTTGCAGACCCAATTAGGTCATCGTCAAAGTCATCATCGTCATCTTCAGAAATAATATCAAGAATTTCTTCCTTTTGTTCTTCTGTCATTGATTCGACAACTTCGATTAACTCTTCTTCGGTCATATCTGTTGTATCCAGATAGTCTCTGAGTTTTTCTAAAGTTTCCTTATCTTTTAAATTTATTTTATCCATATTATCACCCGTTTGAATTTATTTACCCTTTGACTTATAGTCTTCAATGTCTAAATCTATTTCATCTAGCTTGGCTTTTAAGGCTTTAGATATGGGATAGGCATCGTAGTTTTGACTAAAACTTTTCTTTTGCCTAATTTTTATCTTAGATCTTAGACTATCAAGGTCATGCTTAAGCTCAAGAGCCGTCATCCTCGCTGCCCCTTTAGAAAGAGCCAAATTTTGGACTGCTCCATCGTCTGTTACTACCTTGACATTATGCCTTCTCGCTATTTTTGTAAGCTCTCTTTCAATATATGTATCTGCCGTCTGAAATCTCTTTGTAAAGACAATTTCCATACCATATTTACTAGTAACTGTCTCCTTTAACCTATCAAGGTTGTAGGCATCAAAAACTATAACAAGCTTCTCACCGGTCAGATAGCTATATTCGGCCAGGTCTTCTATCAAATTATCCCTGGCTGTTTGTAGGCTTTTCCTAGCAGCCTCTTTTAGTTGTGGCCACTTATTTATAACATTGTAGCCATCTACATAGGTTATATTTTCCTTAACTAAAGCCATTTTGTCTTAAAACCTCATACATAGCAATGGCTGAGGCTACTGAAGCATTAAGGCTATTTACAAAACCCTTCATTGGTATATTAATAAGTATATCACAATTTTTCCTTACAAGTCTAGAGATACCCTTACCTTCATTGCCAACGACCAAACAAACCTTACCTTTTAGGTCAGTCTGATCTATTGGTGAAGAAGCTTCGCCAGCAAGTCCATAGACCCAAAAACCGACTTCTTTGATCTCTTCTATTGCCTTATTTATATTTTTAACCATGATTATATCTATATTATTAATAGCACCAGCGCTTGTCTTGTAGACAATCGGGCTTACAGATGCACTTCTTCTTTCAGGGATAATTACCCCATCAAAGCCAAAGCTTTCTGCACTTCTAATTATCGCACCTAGGTTGTGGGGGTCTTCTATCTGATCAAGAATTATAAGCCTCTTGTAAGAATTAAGAGCCGACAGGTCCTTATACTTAAAAGACTCAGCTTCCACACATACTCCTTGGTGGTTCATATCTATTTTATCAAAAAATCTCTTATCTACAAAATTTATCTCAATATTGTTTTTATTAAGCTTTGAAACTATTTCATCAACAATTTTAGAATTTTGCTTTATAATATAGGCCCTATAGATTTTTACACCCGAATCTATGGCATCAATTACAGGTTTTCTACCATAAATCTTATCCATCAGCCTATCTCCCACTTGGTGCCTTCTCTTGTATCCTTTAGAATAATGCCCATTTCTTTTAGGTCATCCCTAATCTTATCAGCAGTGGCAAAGTCTTTATTTTTCTTAGCCGCATTTCTCTCTGCTATTTTTTCTTCTATGAAAGTTTCATCAACTTCAGATTCTTTCTTCTTGGCAAGTAGACCCAAAACCTCATAAAGTCTACTGTAGACTTCAAAAGTCCTCTCTACAAATGCTTTAGAAGAGTCAGCAGAAATGTTTGTATTGATAAATTTTGCTAGGTCAAATAAAACTGTGATGGCATCTGCAGTGTTTAGGTCATCTTCCATTACACTTGCAAATTCATTTTCTTTTTTAGTTAGGATTTGTAATAAATCTTTTTCTGAATCTTTAAGTTCTATTTCCTTTGCGCTTTCAAGGGCTTCTTCCGCTTTAAAATAAGCATTATTTAGCCTATCAAGTGAATTTTGTGCCGAATCAATTATTTCCTTTGTAAAGTTTATCGGCTGTCTGTAGGATGTAGTTAATAGCCAAAATCTAATTGTCATCAGGTCATATTCTTTTTTGATATCGTCTAATGTAAAGAAATTACCGACAGACTTACTCATCTTTGAGCCATTTACCTGGATCATGCCGTTGTGCATCCAGTAGTTAGAAAAGTTTACTTCATTTAGGGCTTCAGATTGGGCGATTTCGTTTTCGTGGTGAGGAAATTCTAGGTCTTCTCCGCCAGCGTGGATGTCGATTGTATCTCCCAAGATTTTCTTATTCATAGTTGAGCACTCTATATGCCAACCAGGTCTACCCTTACCCCATGGGCTATCCCATGCGACTTCGCCTTCTAGTTTTGTTGCTTTCCATAGGGTGAAGTCTGCTGGATTTTTCTTTTTGTTAGCATCCTTATCGTCAAGCCTTTGGCTTGCACCATGGACTAGGTCTTCAAGGTTTTTACGGGATAATTTGCCGTAATCTTCCTTTTTGCTTACATCAAAGTAGACGTCTCCGTCTGAAACGTATGCCATGCCCTTATCTATTAGACCTTTTACGAAGTCTATAATGTCATCCATCACCTCTGTTGCCCTTGGGTGGATGGTGTTTTCTTCGTCTAGATTTAAGGCGTGGGCATCTGTCATATATTGGGCAATGTAGCGGTCTGTCACTTCTTTTGTGGAAATTCCTTCTTCGATTGATTTTTTGATAATCTTATCGTCTACATCGGTGAAGTTTACAACATAGGTCACATCATAGCCTCTATAGGACATAAAACGCCTAAAGGTATCAAAGACTACAAGGGGTCTAGCATTGCCTATATGCATATAATCATAGACTGTAGGTCCGCAGACATACATCTTGATTTTGCCTTCTTCAATTGGTTTAAATACTTCCTTAGAGCGGCTAAGGGTATTATAAATTCTCATTAAAAGTTGTCCCTTACAAATTCAAGCCTATTCTTAACTAGGTCTTTGCCCATGATTAGGAAGGCATTTGATAGGTCTGGGCCGTGAACTGAACCTGTAACAGCAGCCCTAACTGGGAACCATAGGTTCTTACCTTTAATTCCTGTTTCTTTTTGTAGGGTCTTCATGATTGATTTAGCAAAGTCAGCGTCAATTTCTTCTACTTCATCTAGGTGTTTTAAGAATGCATCGAAAAGTGTCTTAGCATCTTCTGTTGAAATTGCTTCTTTTGCGTCTTCATCATAGTCAATATCTTCACTTGCTACATAGTAGTTTTTGGCAAGTTCTGGTGCATCTGAGAACTTATCAATAGCTGATTGCCAGGTTTCTGCAAGTAATACTAGTTTGTCATGGTCGTAGGATTCATCAATTAGACCAGCTTTTTCCATGTATGGTTTGATATCTTCTGCAAGCTTTTCAGGAGATAGTTCTCTTACATAGTGGCCGTTTACCCAGTCAAGTTTTTTCTTATCAAAAACTGCACCAGTTTTGTTTACCCTATCAAAGTCAAATTGTTTTGCTAATTCTTCCATAGTGAAGATTTCTTCTTCGCTATCTGGTGACCAACCTAGAAGTGATAGGAAGTTTATAAGACCTTCTGGCATGTAGCCTTCTTCGATAAAGTCTTCTACCATGCCGTCGCCGTTTCTCTTTGAATATTTTTTGTGGTCTTTATTTAGAACTGTTGGTAGGTGGATATATTCTGGAGCATCCCAGCCAAAGGCTTCATATAGGTATACGTGTTTTGGAGTTGATGAAATCCACTCATCTCCACGAACTACGTGAGTAATTCCCATTAGGTGGTCATCTACAACTACAGCAAAGTGATATGTTGGAAAACCATCTCTTTTTATTAGAACTTGGTCGTCTTGGTCATCAGTATTGAAGGTAATTTTACCCTTAATTCTATCATCAAAAGAAATATCATAGTCTTTTGGAAGTTTTAACCTAACTGTGTGTTCTTCACCATTTGCAACTCTTTGTCTTGCCTCTTCTAAAGGAATTGACCTGCAAAGTCCGTCGTATTTTGGTGTAAGGCCGTCAGCTCTCATTTGATCTCTAACAGAGTCAATTCTTTCTTGTGAGCAGAAGCAGTAGTAGGCCTTGCCTTCATCTAGTAGTTTTTCTATATATTGATCATAGATGCCTTTTTCTACCCTTTCAGATTGGATATATGGACCAAAATCACCCTTTTCAGTTACATGTCCATTCTCATCAAGCATAACACCTTCATCGATTTCTACACCTGACCACTTAAGAGCCTTAAGTAAATTTTCTAGGGCGCCTTCTACAAATCTTGTCCTATCAGTATCTTCTATTCTCAAAATCATTTTGCCGCCAGTATGTCTTGCGTATAGGTAGTTAAAAAGGGCTGTCCTTAGGCCACCAATATGCAAATATCCTGTTGGAGATGGGGCAAATCTTACTCTAACTTCACTCATTAATTACTCCTTTAAATTTTAATCGTCTTTTCGTCTTTATATGGATAAGTAAATAAAGGGAAGTAAAACTTCCCCACAAATAACTTAACCTTAACTCATCTAATTATAACATCTATTACTACAAAAATCAACCTTGTCAAGGTCCTATATCTATTTTATTTTACAAAAATTCTCCTATAGGTAGTTTTGGATCTCCAATATTTTTTCTTACATAGGTCTCTATACCCAAATTATATAATTTCTTAAATATCCTCATGTCCTCATCATCTACAGCAACCATAGCTGTCAAAGATACTTTTCCCATAGCCATATGGATTATTCCGATATTAATCTCTTCAATTTCATTTCCATAATCAATTAATTTTTCTAAATCACTTGTATTTTCAACAATTAAAAAATACTCACCACCCTTATCGGCCAGAAAGTCTTTGACATCTGATATTTTCAAAAAAATACTTTCAGAATCACAAGGGACAGTCAGCCTTTCGATTTCTTTATGAATTTCATCTTCAAAAATTTTATCATTTGCAAAAATCACCTTATTTAGGTCATATTTTTCTAAGATATCCCTAATAGTTTGCCCGTGACCCAGTCTTGAATCAACTCTTACAAGCCTAATCTTTGCCATCATGCCTTCCTTATGACCATTTCACTTGGGTCATCTATGATTAGGTTTGGCTTTTCTTTTTCTAAAACTGCCCTATCCCTAAAGCCCCAAGATACACCTATAGTAAAGACTCCGGCATTTTTGCCACACTTCATATCTACTTCGCTATCACCAAAATAAATAATCTCAGAAAAATCTACATCAAATTTCTCTTTAAGAATCATAATTCCTTCTGGGGATGGTTTTCTTTCATAATCTCCCCTAAATCCTAAGATATCATCAAAGTATCCTTGTCCAAAAACAGCTGGGATTACTTTTTTGCATGTCTCATCAGGCTTATTTGAAAAACAAACCATAGTTTTGCCAGTTTTCTTAAGCTCATCAAGGGCTTCTTTTACCCCATCATAGGCCTTGGTGAGGTGGGCTGGATTTTCGTCGTAGGCCTCATTATAAGAATCCAAAAAATCTTTTCTAAATTTCTCATCCTTACTTGCCCCCACATAGTCTAGGGTCTTTTCACAAAGAACAACCGGACCATTACCTACAAAGGCTTCGACCTTATCTTTCGGACAAGGCCCAAGGTCAAATTTCTTCAAGGTTTCATTTATAAAATATGAAATAGTATCTATTGTGTTTAACAAGGTACCATCTATATCAAATATATACATAAATCTCCTCACTCATTGATTTTGCTATCATTGTACCAGTATTTTTGGAAATATGTATAATAAATAAATAAGACTTTTGTGAAATAACGGGTATAAATAAAAAGAGATTAAGTATAAAGAAGGAGCCTATGAACGAATATAGAAATCTAACCATGCTAAGTGATTATTACGAATTTACTATGGCAAATGGTTATTATGAAAATGGAATGAAAGATACTATAGCAGTCTTCGATGCCTTTTATAGGAGAAATCCAGATGAGGGAGGCTACGCTGTATTTGCAGGTCTAAACGATATAATTTCCTATATCAAAAACCTACACTTTACTGATGAAGATATAGAATATTTTAGGTCTCAAGGTCATTTTACTGAAGGATTTTTGGAATATTTAAGAAATTTCAAATTCACAGGTGATGTCTACGCCTTCCCAGAAGGATCGGTAATGTTTCCTGGTGAGCCGATTATTACAGTGAAAGCTCCGATAATAGAATGTTCTATTATAGAAACCTATTTGCTCTTATCAATGAATTTTAATTCACTAATCGCAACTAAAACAAATAGGATTGTATCTTCTGCTGGGGACAGGCTTGTGATGGAATTTGGTGCAAGACGTGCCCAAGGAGCCGATGCATCTATCACTGGTGCAAGGGCAGCCTACATTGGCGGAGCCCCAATTACATCCAATACCTATTCAGCCAAAAAATATGGCTTTAAGGCATCAGGCACCATGGCCCACTCTTGGGTCCAAGCCTTTGACAGCGAATACCAAGCCTTCAAAACCTATGCAAAAATGTATCCGGATAACTGTATACTATTAATTGATACCTATGACACCCTAGAATCTGGCCTTGTAAATGCTATGAAAGTCTTTGATGAAGAGCTTGTACCAAAGGGACTTACAGGTGGGGTTAGGATAGACTCAGGCGACCTTGCCTACCTATCAAAAGAAGTTAGAAAAAGACTTGATGAAAACGGCTTTGAAGACTTTAAAATAGTCGCATCAAACTCCCTAGACGAATTTAAAATCGAATCCCTCTTATCCCAAGGAGCAAAAATCGACTCATTTGGTATAGGAGAAAGGCTAATTACAGCCAAATCTGACCCGGTATTTGGTGGAGTATATAAGCTTGTAGCTACTGAAGAAGACGGAAAATTAAAATCAAAGATTAAAGTTTCTGAAAATGTTGAGAAAATCACAACTCCAGGCTACAAAAGAGTTTACAGACTCTATGATAAAGAAACCGGCAAGGCAGAAGCTGACTACATCGCCCTAAAAGATGAAGTAGTAGACGATTCCGCACCCCTAGTAATCTTTGACCCACTTTTCACATGGAAGATGAAAAAAATGAAAAATTATACAGCAAGAGAAATGCAAGTTCCAATCTTTAAAAAGGGCGAACTAGTATACGAAGAGCCAAGCCTTGAAGAAATCGCAGCTTACAGAAAATCTGAAGTAGAATCCCTATGGGACGAAGTAAAAAGATACGACCAACCACACAATTATTACGTGGACTTATCGCAAGAACTTTGGAATCTGAAACAAAAACTGATTTTAGAAGCAAAATCAAAATAGAGAAAGCAAAATCACCAGGTATTTTCACGAATGCCTGGTGATTTTTTTATTTTTTCCCGAAAAGAATATAGCTCTATTTTAATGTGATAGTCTTATAATTTTTAAACATATATTATTTGATTTTTCTTTATTTATTATCTTATTGATTAGGGTTATTAAGGTGATTTTTATTAGTTTTCAAAGCCATAATAAAACTTAGGGACCATTGAGATTCTATAATCCTATTACCTAGACCTTAGGCAAGGCTTATAGCTATCAAATTTCAAGATTTCTATAAATCTCGTCCATAAGCTCACTTGTCTTAACCTTTATTAGATCCATTCCTTTTTCTCCTAGGACTTGAATTTTTATAGTTTTTGATTTCTCATAAAGCTTTTCGTATTCATAGCCTTTTTCGTCTATTCAGTCATCGTTGTACCAGGGATGGACGAAATATAGGTTGTTTCCTGTTTTAGCCGAGATGAAATCGGCCAGGTCTTTTATAAGATTCATATGGTCAACCCTTCTTTTGAAAGCTATTTTTTTGTCAATATCATCCATACAAAGACCAAAGGATCTTACACCAATCTCCATCAAGGCTTTATATTTGTCGTAAATTTTCTCTATTTCCTCATCATAATTATCAAAATCAAAGGGATTTTGCCCTGGGTGAATTGCCCATGTGAACTCTATATTTTTTTCACAACTTAAGTCTGCTAAGTCTTTTATTTTGCTTATTTTTTCTGGCGGATAGGCTTCTCTCCATTTTTTGTTGTGGTTGGGAGCATCTTTTGGGGCATAGATATATTGGTTTAGACCAATATCAGAAAGGAAATTTATCATTGACTTTCTTTCTTCAAAGGTCCAAGGGATTCCGTAAAAACCTTCTATTATTCCTTTTTTCATCTTAGGCACCCTTAGGATTTGATTCTATAATGGTTAGACTCCCTTTAAATTTGTATGCATCGGTGAAGTTTGTGATTATAAAAAAGTCACCTTTTTTTATTGGATAAGACTCATTTTCTATTATAATTTCCCCCTCGCCTTCGACTACAGATTCTAGTAGGTATGGCCTATCTTTTTTGAAAGTCGCTTGGTCTGAAATTTTATATTCCCTTACTTCAAAATACTCATTGGATGTCAAAATCCTTTCTAAATAGCCATCTTTATTATTCTCTCTTATCTCATTTTCTTCTGGCAAAATCTTTATTGCTTCTTTGGATTTTTCTAGGTGAAGTTCACGAAGATTTCCATTTGCATCCTTCCTATCATAGTCATAAAGCCT
>JBHWRC010000031.1:0-10976 GCA_043426375.1 Anaerococcus sp. | reverse complement strand
TTGTGGGCACCCATTGAATTTTTCTTATCGATATAGATATCATCTGGATGAGACTTGTCATCTGCTATTACAAAACCAAACTTCTTACTAGACTTATATGTTCCAATTATTTCTTCACTAGCTCTTTCTAGAATTTCTATTACTTCTCCTTCGGCATTTTTTGCTTTTTCTTTTTCACGAATAATAGAAATTCTTACCCTATCATTGTTGTAGGCTCCTTTTAACCTATCACGAGATATATAAACATCATCAAATTCTTTGTTATCAGAGATAAAAAATCCATATCCACCAGCAGCTATAGAAATCTTTCCTACTAAGTTAATTTCATCTTCTGTTAATGGCATTATTCTCTTTTTATTAGATATTCTTACCTTTTCTTCTTTAATAAGTTCGTCTATTATGTCTCTAACTGCATCCTTAGTATATTTATCAGCTTTCAGATAAATTTCCAGTTCTTTAAGGGTCATTGGTATATAGTCATCATCATATATTAAATTTAAAATCAGTTCTTTAGTATTCATATTTTCTCCTTGAAAGTTTATATAAAAAAAGGAGTCAAAATCCTTGACCCCCTTAGTTTAATGCTATAAATATTATACTTCCTAAAAATAAAAGTACTCCCCCAAAAATAACAACCTTATCAAGCATTTCATTTTTTGATTTATGTGCACTTTTACCAAAAACATTTGTCTTTGTACCAGACAATGCTCCTAGTCCGTCAGTTTTAGGATCTTGTAGTGTTACAGCTACTATTATAATAATAGATGCAATCATCATGATTACTGCAAGAGTATTTGACATATAGACACCTCCGTTCATACTGTTCTATAATACCACAAATATGTTATATTTTCAATCAATTTAAGAAATAAAGACTTGCCCTAGGAGCAAGTCTTTGTATTTATTATTTTAAGTTGTAAAGAGCGTTTAGACCTTTAAATCTTGCATCATCCCAAAGTTCATCTTCTATTCTTAGAAGTTGGTTATATTTTGCAACTCTGTCTGTTCTTGATGGAGCACCTGTTTTAATTTGTCCAGCGTTTACTGCTACTACAAGGTCAGAAATTGTTGTATCTTCGGTTTCGCCAGATCTGTGAGATACTACTGCAGTGTATCCAGCTTCTTTTGCCATTTCAATAGCATTTAGAGTTTCTGTTAGAGTACCGATTTGGTTAACTTTGATAAGGATTGAGTTTGCAACACCTTCAGCTATACCTTTTTCAAGCTTTTCAGTGTTTGTTACAAATAGGTCGTCACCTACAAGTTGTACTTTTTTGCCAAGTCTTTCTGTAAGTTTTGCCCATCCTTCCCAGTCATTTTCATCAAGACCGTCTTCGATTGAGATGATTGGATATTTGTCTACTAGTTCTTCTAACCAATCGATCATTTCGTCTTCTGTCTTAACTGTACCTTCACCATCTAAGTGGTATTTGCCATCTTCCTTGTTGTAGAATTCAGATGAAGCACAGTCCATTGCAATATAAACATCTTTTCCTGGTTCATAGCCTGCTGCTTTGATAGCTTCACAGATTATTTCAAGAGCTTCTTCGTTTGATTTTAGGTTTGGAGCAAATCCACCTTCATCACCAACAGATGTGTTGTATCCCTTGCTAGAAAGAACTGATTTAAGTTCGTGGAATACTTCTACACCCATTTGAAGAGCGTGTGAGAAGTTTTCAGCCCCAAGTGGGAAAATCATAAATTCTTGTATATCTACTGAGTTATCTGCGTGTTCTCCACCATTTAGGATGTTCATCATTGGTGTTGGAAGGAGTTTAGCGTTTGTACCACCAATGTAGTTGTATAGTGGCATACCAAGCTCATCTGCTGCTGCTTTTGCTACCGCTAGTGATACCCCAAGTATAGCGTTAGCACCTAGTTTTCCTTTATTTTCGGTTCCGTCAAGTTCGATCATAGCATTATCAATACCAATTTGATCTGTTACGTCAAAGTTATATTCAAGTTCCTCTGCTATAATTTCATTTACATTTTCTACAGCTTTAAGAACTGATTTTCCTAGGTAGTAGTCTTTGTCGCCGTCTCTTAGTTCAACAGCTTCCCATTCACCTGTAGATGCACCTGATGGTACAGCAGCTCTACCGAAACCGCCAAGTTCTGTTTCTACTTCTACTTCTACTGTTGGGTTTCCTCTCGAATCGATAATTTGTCTTGCGTATACACTTGTTATTAAGCTCATTTATTTCTCCTTATCTATATTTAATTATTTATTAAAATTTACTAATTGTTCAAAATCACTTGCTTTAAGGCTAGCTCCACCTATTAGACCACCATCAATGTTTTCTTTAGCTAAAAGCTCTTTTACATTTTCTGGTTTCATAGATCCACCATATTGGATTCTGATTTTTTGGCTTGCTTCTTCACTGTAAGTTTCTTTGATGAAATTTCTGATAAAGGCACACATATCATCAGCATCTTCTGCTGAGGCAGTTTTGCCTGTACCTATTGCCCAAATTGGTTCGTATGCAATGATTACTTTTTCGATGTCAGCTTCTGCTACATCTTTGAGGTTTTTTGTAAGTTGATCTTTTACCTTATCATCTTGTTTGTTTTCTTCTCTTTCTTCAAGAGTTTCACCTACACATAGGATTGGTACAAGATCATGAGCAAGAGCTGATTTTACCTTTTTATTAACAAGACAGTCACACTCTTTAAAATATTCTCTTCTTTCAGAGTGACCGATGATTACGTACTTTGCATTTACATCTTTAAGCATTAATGGAGATATTTCACCAGTAAACGCTCCGCTTTCTTCGTAGTACATATTTTCCGCACCATAATTGATATCAGTTCCTTCAAGAACTTCTTGGGCTACAAGTAAATCAATTGCAGGTACACAAAACCCTTTTTCTACATTTTCATCAAGATCAAGTGCCTTTATTTCTTCAAGCAATGCTCTAGCTTCGCTAGGTGTTTTGTTCATTTTCCAATTACCAACTATAACTGGTTTGCGCATTAATTACTCCTTATTTATCTTCAATTGCAGAAATTCCTGGTAAGTCTTTGCCTTCTAGGAATTCTAGACTTGCTCCCCCACCTGTAGATACGTGGGTTATTTTATCTTTAAGACCAGCCATTTCTATAGCAAGAGCACTATCCCCACCGCCTACTATAGTAACAGCTTCTGATTCTGAAAGTGCTTCAGCTACTTGGTTTGTACCATCTGCGAATTCTTTTATTTCAAATACTCCCATTGGTCCATTCCAAACAACAGTTTTCGCTTCCTTTATCTTATCAGCAAAAAGCTTAGCAGTTTTTGGTCCTATATCTAGGGCTTCCTTATCTTCTGGTATGTTATCTATATCAACAATTTCTGTGTCTACTCCAGCTTCGATCTTATCTGCAATTACAACATCAACTGGTAGTAAGATTTCTACTCCATTAGCCTTTGCTTTCTCAACTAATTCAAGAGATAAATCCATCTTGTCTTCTTCAAGAAGTGACTTTCCAATTTCTTTGCCCATTGCTTTTAGGAAGGTATAAGCCATTCCTCCACCGATTAATATTGTATCAACTTTAGTAATTAAGTTTTCAATTACACCAATCTTGTCAGATACTTTTGCTCCACCTAGGATTGAAACAAATGGATGTTCAGGTGCTTCAAGTGCTTTACCCATAACATCAATTTCTTTTTCTATTAAAAATCCTACTGCAGATGGAAGTATACTTGCTACGCCCACATTAGATGCGTGCGCCCTATGGCTTGTACCAAAAGCATCATTTACATAAAGGTCAGCTAGAGAAGCTAATTCCTTAGCAAATTCATCACCGTTTTTTGTTTCTTCTTTTCTATATCTTGTATTTTCTAGTAAGGCAATTTGACCTTCATCTAATTTTTCAACAGCATCTTTTACATTTTCATCAACAACTAGGTCGCTAGGTATAAATGTAAATTTATCATTGTATTCATTTGCTAGATAATCAGCTACTGGCTTAAGAGAAAAATCTGGATTAGCTTCTCCTTTTGGTCTGCCTAAGTGGCTCATAAGTATTACCTTAGCACCATTTTCAGATAGGTAATTTATTGTAGGTATAGCTGCCTTTATTCTTGCATCATCAGCAATCTTACCCTTTTCTTCTTTTGATAAAGGTACATTGAAGTCTACTCTTACTAGGACTTTTTTACCTTTCACATCTAAATCTTTTACTGTTTTTTTATTCATTATTCACCTCGTAAAAAAGGCGAGATATTATCTCGCCTGTTTAATACTCTTAAAGATTTGCTAGATAATCAAGTGTTCTAACTAAGTTAGATACGTATCCCATTTCGTTATCATACCAAGCAACAGTTTTAACAACTTGTGTTCCGTTAGCTCCTTCAACTATTTTTGTTAGTTTTGAGTCAAATACAGAACCTGCTGGGTATCCGATAATATCACTTGAAACTATATCATCTGTTTCATATACGAAAGCATCGTTAGAATATTTTTTCATAGCTGCGTTAACTTCTTCAACAGTAACTTTCTTTTCAAGTACTGAGTAAAGTTCTGTAACTGAGCCTGTGATTGTTGGAACTCTAAGAGCTGATCCATCAAGAACACCGTCTACTTCAGGAATTACTTTACCTACAGCCTTCGCAGCACCTGTAGATGCTGGAATTGTGTTTTGTGCTGCAGCTCTTCCACCTCTAAGGTCTTTTTTACTTGCTGGTGTATCTTGGATAGCTTGAGTTGCTGTATATGCGTGGATTGTTGACATTTGTCCGGAAACAAATCCAAATTCTTTTAATAATACATTAACCATTGGTGCTAGACAGTTTGTTGTACAGCTTGCTGCTGATGCAACTGTTTCAGAACCATCAAGTTCTTCGTGGTTAACACCAAAGACTATTGTTTTCATGTCGCCTTTACCTGGTGCTGAAATAAGAACTTTTCTAGCTCCTGCTTTGATGTGTGCTTCAGCTTTTTCTTTTTCAGTAAAGAATCCAGTACATTCTAGAACGATATCTACATTTAGATCTTTCCATGGAAGATCTTCTGGATTTCTTTCTGCAAAAACTTTGATGTCTTTACCATTAATTTTAAAGCCATCATCTGTTAATTCAGCATCGCCATTGAATCTACCTTGTGCAGTATCATATTTAAAAGCATATAGTAGACCTTCTTTATCAATAAGGTCGTTAATTGCTACTACTTCAATATTATCTTCTACTTCTGCGATTCTTCTTAAGGTAAGACGTCCTATTCTACCAAATCCGTTAATTGCTACTCTTGTTGTCATTATTGCCTCCTAAAAATTCTTTCTACATCAGTTAATATACTGAATTGTTATTCCTTTGTCAATATGATTTACCAGCTTTTGCTTTCCAAGTATCTGTTTGCCATGACAGCCGCTATACAACCATCACCTGCAGCAGTAACTGCTTGTCTTACACTTTTCTTTCTGGTATCACCAACTGCAAAAACTCCTTCAATATTTGTTTTCATATCCTCATCAGTAATTATATACCCATTTTCCATTTCAATCTTACCCTCAAAAATTTCTGTCTGGGCAACATTACCAATAAATACGAATACTCCAATTGGTGAGCCATCATCATTTTTGATAACTTTCTCTTCATTTGTCTTTACATTTTCTAAAATTAATTCTTCTACTTCTTTATCACCCTTGATTTCTTTGACTACGCTATCATATTCAAATTTAATCTTAGGATTATTTTTAACATTTTCTACTACAACTCCGCTAGCTCTAAACTGATCTCTTCTGTGTATTATGGTAACAGATTTTCCAAAACGTGTAAGGTAATTTGCCTCTTCTAGAGCGCTGTCACCACCTCCAACAACATAAATATCTAAGCCTTGATAAAATGGTCCATCACAGGTTGCACAATATGAAACACCCTTATTGGCAAATTCTTTTTCACCCTTAACATCTAGGTTTCTAGGTCTTGCACCTGTTGATATTATTACAACCTTAGCCTCATATTCATTTGAATCAGTTTTTACAACTTTAACATCACCATCAAGCCTGACATCTTTCACATTCTCATAGACAACATCAGCGTATGTCTTTGCCTGTTCTTCCATTCTTTCTGAAAGAGCCATTCCTGTCGGTTCTTCAATAGAACCAGGATAATTCTCAACATAAGCAGTACCTGAAATTTGTCCACCTGCAACATCTTTTTCTATTATCAATGTTTTTAGCATACTTCTACCAGCGTATAAACCTGCAGTTAATCCTGCTGGTCCGCCTCCAATTATTATAATATCGTACATAATTCTCCTTTATTTAAACTAAAATTTTTAAAAATTAAAATCTACTTGTCTCAGGGCTTCATAAAGCACAATAGACACTGAGTTTGCAAGGTTAAGAGACCTTTTTATCTTCTCACTCATTGGTATTGTAATAATTTTTTCCCTATAATCATCAAGTAATTTTTGATCAATTCCTTCTTTTTCTCGCCCAAATATCAGATAGTCGCCTTCTTGAAACTTCACATCCGTATATCTATTTTTGCCTGGTGTTTCAAGTAAATAAAAGTTTTTATCAATTAAATAATCTAAAAATTCATCTAAGCTATCGTGGATGACAAGGTCTACATAGTCCCGATAATCTATGCCAGCTTTTTTTAGATATTTATCAGATAAATTAAATTTAAATGGTCTAACTAAATGAAGTCTTGATTCTGTTAATACGCAAGTTCTTGCTATATTTCCAACATTTCCTGGGTGCTCTGGCATAAGTAAGACTATATTAAACATTCTTATTTGCCTCTAGCACATAATTAACTGCTTCTAAAACACCGCTATTTTCATTATCTGATACAATAACATCTGCTATATCTTTCAATTCATCTTTAGCATTTCTCATAGCAAAACCAATTTCTGCTCCATTAACCATTGGGATATCATTATAGGCATCACCTATAGCTGCTATCTCACTATTATATATACCCAATTTTTCAGATATTTTTTCAATTGATGTCCACTTTGTTGCATTTTTATTTCCTATTTCAATTAAATGATCACCAGACGCTGTGATATATAAGTCATGACCGAATTTATCTACTAAAAGATCTATAAAATATTCCCTGGGTTTAGCTTTTTCATCTATCCCTGACACTTGGAACTTAACTGCCTTTTTTCCTTGGCTTTTAAGATAAGATACAGGGTCACTTTTTATTATCAAATCAACCTGATAATTCATCCCAAAATCATTTTCAATTTTTAAATGTTTTATTCTATCTAAGTTTAACCTATTAGAATAATAGTTTTCTTCATCATAGAAATGAAAATCGAGGTTGTACTCTATACAAAATTCATATAATTTATCTAATAATTCGCTATCAATATAATAAGATTTATATATTTGTTCACCATCTAAACTTATTAGACTACCATTAGTAGATACAATAGGGCCAGTGATTCCTAGTAATTTTTGAATGTGTTTTATTGATGAAAATACCCTTCCACTTGCAAGCACAACTTTTATGCCTGCATCTTCTAATTTTTTAACAGCATCAATGCTAGAATATGGTAAGTTTGAATTGTTATCAAGAAGAGTTCCATCAATATCAAAGGCAAATAATTTAATCATTTTTACTCCTCTTATAATACAAGCAAAGCTTATTTATATCACATTCTTCGCAAAGAGGATTTCTAGCCTTGCATAAGGCCCTGCCGTGAACTATCATCTGATGGTGGGTCCTTGACCACCTTGACTCATCGATATTTATTTCTAACTGGTCTTGTGTCTTATCGACATTTTTAGCATCAGCGAGACCAATCCTATTAGAAACTCTAAATACATGTGTATCTACTGCTATTGATGGTATACCAAATGCATTCGCGCATACTACATTTGCAGTCTTTCTTCCTACTCCTGGAAGTTTTTGCAATTCATCTTTGTCCGCTGGGACCTCAGAATTATAATCCTCTACTAAAATCTTACTTGCAGCCTTAATATTTTTGGCCTTGTTCCTATATATACCTATGGTCCTAATATGGTTTTCTAATTCTTTTATATCCATGTTTGCAAAATCTTCTGGTGTATTTGCAACTTTAAACATTTCTTTTGTAACCTTGTTAACACTCACGTCTGTTGCCTGAGCTGACAATATTGTAGCAACCAAAAGCTCAAATGGAGTCGTAAATTCAAGCATTGAACGATCAACGTCCGGATACATCTTATCTAATAAATCTAGGACCTCTCCCATCTTTTTTTTACTTAAAATAATATCACCAACCTTTTTTAATATTATACTAGATTTATTTTTAGCTGCTAAAATTGTATTTGCTCGTTTTCTGATATATAATGAATAGGAATTGGAGTGATATAATGTTTAATTTAAAAAAGAAAAATTATAAAGATTTTGATATCCTTTTGCTACTAGCTACTATAGCCTTATCTATTTATGGACTTGTAGTCTTATATTCTGCATATGGTGGAAATATCGCCTTGATCAAGACACAAATTTTCTCGACTATACTTGGCTTTATCTTAATTACAATCCTATGTACTGTTGATCTCGATGTAGTAAAAAAAGCCTACCGGGTTTTATATGGACTAATGATAGGCCTTTTAATTCTAACTCTCATTATAGGCCGAGGCCTTGATGAATGGGGTGCGAAAAGTTGGGTCTACATTGGTTCGTTCTCCTTCCAACCAGCAGAAATATCGAAAATTGTGGTAATATTTTCTTTGGCAGCTTTTTTAGATAAATATAAGTATTCAATAAATTCACCGCTTATACTTTTAGCTACTATTATATTTGTCGGACTTCCTATTGGACTTATACTTTTACAACCAGACTTTGGTACTGCCATGGTTTATATATTTTTTATAGCAGCTATGCTTTTTGTTTCTGGTCTTTCCTGGAAATGGATTGGAATCTTTGCTGCAATTGGTCTTGCTGTTGGATTTATTTTACTTACAAACTTAAGTGGTTTCAGGGCAGATAGAATCGAGAATTTCTTGAACCCATCTAGAGATACATCCGGATCTAACTGGCAGCAACAACAAGGAATGATTGCTATTGGATCTGGAATGCTAAATGGTAGAGGCTACCTAAATGGAACTCAGTCACAATATGGTTATATACCTGAAAAAGAAACTGACTTTATATTTTCAGTCCTTGCTGAAGAATTGGGTTTTATTGGAGCAATTATTATGATTGCCCTATTTGCGATTCTAATCTTAAGGCTTATTGATATTGCTAAGACATCTAATAATACCTTCATTAGTCTGCTTGTAACTGGGATTGCAGGTTTAATATTTATCCACATTTTTGAAAATGTTGGTATGACTATAGGTATAATGCCAGTTACCGGTATACCGCTACCATTTTTCTCAAATGGTGGTACTTTCCAACTTCTAATATTAGTATGTATTGGAATCGCCTTATCAGCATCTATGCAGAAAACACAATATGATGAGGGAATAATTGATCATGATACAGTTACACCTCTAGAAGTAACAATGGTAAGGCCATCTAAACGCAAGTAAAAAGTCACCGTAGATTAAATTCTACGATGACTTTTTTTCTTTATTTCTTTTTACTATTTTTGTTTTTGAAAACTCTTCTCTTTCCTTTTCTTCTAAACTTTGAGAAATATTTCTGATAAGATCTTCTTTATTAGGAATCTGAATTTTTTCTAAACTATTTACTTTCTTATTTGATTTTCTAATCTCAATTTTCAAATTATTTATTATACTATCAAGCTCTGCTAGTTTGAATATGTCAGATCTTAATTTATTAAAATCAATTAAGGCCGAATCTAATAATGAATTAGTTTGGTAGAAGGAATAAGAAAGTGATAACTTTTTATCTTCAAATTCAACCTCAGCCATTTCAGTTTGCATAAACTTATTGGTTTTTATATGAATAGAATTATCAATTGGTATAAGTCCTGCCAAATTTTCAAGTTTATCTTCACCAATACTTGCTACAGCCTTATTAAAACTATGACTTACTTCATTCATAGTTTCATTAACTTTCTTGTTTAACTCATCCCTAGCTTTGATTTTACTATCATGGGCATTCATTAAGGCCTTTCTTTTCTTATCAAGTATGTCAAATCCGACTTCAAGTAGTTTAAGCTCTTCTTTAGCCTTGATGAGATTTGCCTTGCTAGCGATTATTTGATTATTCATCTATCTTACCTATAAATTTATCAAGATTTGCTTCAGATACCCTGTGTAGTTCATTTCTTGGTAAAATTTTTAATATATCCCAAGCAAGGTCTAGGCTCTCTTCCAAATCCCTATTTTCATTTTGCCCTTGACTTAAAAATTTATTTTCAAAAACCTCTCCAAATTCTAGGTATTTCTTATCTATTTCAGATAAGTCTTCCTCACCTACAATTTGAGCAATATTTCTTACATCAATAACTTTTGAATATGATTCATAAATCTGGTTCATAACATCTTCATGGTCACTTCTGGTGTATCCTTCACCAATACCATCTTTCATTAGCCTTGATAAGGATGGTAATACATTTATTGGTGGATATACCCCCTTATTAGCGAGCCCCCTATCAATAACGATTTGTCCTTCTGTAATATAACCTGTAAGGTCAGGAACTGGATGAGTTATATCGTCATTTGGCATAGTAAGTATAGGAATCAAAGTTACTGATCCCTTTATGCCCTCAACCATACCTGCTCTTTCATAAAGACTTGCAAGATTTGAGTATAGGTAGCCCGGATATCCCTTTCTAGAAGGTATTTCACCTCTTATTGAAGATACTTCCCTAAGCGCCTCACAATATGAAGTCATATCTGTAATTATAACCAAAACATGATAACCCTTTTTATAGGCTAAATATTCTGCTGCTGTAAGAGCACATTTTGGAGCAAGTAGTCTTTCCATAATAGGAGAATCAGCAAGGTTTTGATACATGACTAGCTTATCTTTGATTCCTGCTTTAGAAAAAGCATCTTCAAAAAATAAGGCTTCATCTTTTTTTATACCCATAGCAGCAAATACAAAGGCAAAGTTCTCGTCTGTCTTTAGTTTT
>JBHWRC010000030.1:0-22270 GCA_043426375.1 Anaerococcus sp. | reverse complement strand
TGGCGTGGAAATGGTAATGCCAGGAGACAACGCAACATTTAAGATCACACTTCAAAAGCCAATCGCTCTAGAAGAAGGTCTAAGATTCGCTGTTCGTGAAGGTGGTAGAACAGTAGCATCAGGAGTTGTTTCTAAAATCGTTAAGTAATCGAATTTAGATTAACTTTACAATAAATTTATATTTAAAAAGACGAGCAATTTATTGTTCGTCTTTTTTTTAAGGAAATATTTTATAAAAGTATTTAATTTATAATTTATTTTTGTATTTTAGAGAATAATTTTATTTACTATTGAATCTTCGTAATAAGGGGAATCCCCTAGGATTTTTGCTAGGCTTGGCTATTAATCCATGATTAAATCCTTAAACTCTAGTTTATATTTATTTTTTATCTTTTGATTTTTTATTATATTTACAGTTGAATCTTCGTAAAAAGGTTAGGCTCAAGGGACCTTCCGCCGCTCTCGGCCGCTGGGCAAATCGTCCCTCACCCGCCTGTAAATGCGTTTGCTTCGCAAACTTCTTCGTGCTCCCGCACTATATTTCCAGCAAAAAGCCCCAAATAGCTTTGCATAAGACATTCCATAACTCGCTTTACTCGGTAGGACAAGTCTATAAAGCGGCTTTTATGTCATCTTAAACCACTCTCGGCTACACCCCACAAGGAGCTCCTTAGCGGAGGGCGGAAGTAGTAAGCATACTTTTCGCAAGCTATCTTGAGTAGAGAGAAATACTTCGTAATAGTTGACGCTCTTCCTAACAGGTTTCTAATATTAAAGCTCCTAAATCTGATAACTCGCTGTTGATCTGACAAATCAGATTTTAGACGGAGCTTTCTATTAGAAATCTTAGCTAGGTAAATAGGAGAAATAGTTTCGATGTACTGGCACTTGCAAGGCTAGTTTGTCTTTGCCAAACAATGTTGATTGGGTTTATCTTTATATTTTGACTGAATCCAGACTCCCATGCCATAAAAATAGTATTGACGTGGCTAGGGGCTTTTCGACTACGCTCGAAGCGTGTAATGAGAATTAAAACTTTTCTTTAAATTCTGTATTATCAATTTTAAATAAACTATGCTAATACTTGAAATTATAGTAAAAATAATTAACCTCGTCTCGAGCGAGTAGCCCATTGGCTCAAGGAGACTCGGGAGACTTCCTACCTACACCTAAAGCTAGCTCTGGTCATAGATTCGGTATTATTTGAAATTACAACGACCTTTAAAAACTAAAACTCAATCCCATTTATATCCAAAATCTCAATAAAATCTCCATCTAGTTTTATAAATTTCTCATCAGCCATTTTTGATAGTTCCCTTGACAGGCTTGGTCTGGTTGTGGAGAGGTAGTCTGCAAAGTCTTCTCTCGTCATGGTTAGTTTTACTTTGCCTTCTGTTTGGTTTTCTATTAGGTATTTGCTTATTTTTTGTCTAAGGCTTGCTTGGGATGTTATTTGGTTTTTCTTTGATAGGACCAGGCATTTTTTTGATATGAAGTTTATATAAGATCTTAGAAAGCTTTCCGGGCATGGTGGTTCAAATATTTTCTTAAAGTTTTTGATAATTAGGATTTTAGAGTCTGTTTTGCATTCGCAGTCGAAGTCAAAAGGTTCTTCCAGGTAGGAGTAGATTTCGCCGAACAGTGTAGGTTTGGTGAAGTTTTGGAAGATAAATCTTTTACCATTGCCATCTAATTGGTAGACGTTGAGATTACCTTCTACTAGATAATACAGATCTCCGCTAGATTCTCTGTACCTAAAAATATATTCTCCCTTTGAATAGGTTTTTTCTACAAATTCTATCTTCTTTTTTATAAGGTCGAGGTCCTCGTCTGATAAGTTTTTAAAAATTTTAATATTTTTTATAATTTTTATATCCATTGGCACATCCTTTCTAAGTCCTATTATACTTCAATTGCAAATAAAAAAGCCGGCACTTTTGTGCCGACGATTTTAATTTTAGCCTATCATTTTTTCTAGGTCTTCTTCTACTGTTGTGTTTCCTGCTATGTTGAATTCTTTTACTAAAAAGTCTACTACAGTTGGGCTTAGGAAGGCTGGTAGTGTTGGTCCTAGGTGGATGTTTTTAACTCCAAGTGATAGAAGGGCAAGGAGTACTATTACTGCCTTTTGTTCATACCAAGCTATGTTGTATTCGATTGGGAGATCATTTACATCATCGAGTTCAAATGCATCTTTTAGGGCAAGGGCGATTTGGACTAGGGAGTAGGAGTCGTTACATTGACCAGCGTCAAGAACTCTTGGAATACCGTTGATGTCGCCTAGACCTAGCTTGTTGTAGCGGTATTTTGCACAACCAGCTGTTAGGATTACTGTGTCCTTTGGTAGGGCTTGTGCGAAGTCTGTGTAATAGTTTCTCTTAGTGCTTCTACCATCACAGCCTGCCATTACAACGAATTTTCTGATATTGCCTTCATTTACTTCATTAATTACCTTATCTGCAAGGGCTAGAACTTGATTGTGGGCAAAACCACCTACAACTTTGATATCTTCTAGGTTTTCTGGAGCTTGGCATTTTTTTGCCATCTCAATTATTTCTGAGAAATCTTTGTAGCCTTCTTCATCAGCTTCTATGTGATTTGCTCCTGGGAAACCTGCGTTAGATGTTGTAAACATCCTATCTAAGTAGGTATTATTTTTCTTTGGTGGGACAATACAGTTAGTTGTCATTAGGATTGGACCGTTAAATTTCTCAAATTCTTCGTTTTGTTTCCACCAAGCATTTCCGTAGTTACCGTGGAAGTTGTCGTATTTCTTAAATTCTGGGTAATAATTTGCTGGAAGCATTTCTGAGTGGGTGTAGACATCAACGCCTGTTCCCTTTGTTTGTTCTAGAAGCATTTTCATATCACGTAGGTCGTGGCCAGAAATTAGGATTCCTGGGTTTTTGCCTGCAGAGAAGTCTACTTCTGTGATTTCTGGATTGCCGTATGTTTCGGTGTTGGCCTTATCTAGAAGTGCCATTGCTTTTACACCGTGGTTTCCTGTTTCGATTACAAGATTGATTAAATCGTTAATTTCTTTATCGTTTTTAGTTGTTTGGGAAAGTGCTTTTGCGATAAATTCGTCTACTTCTTCATCTCTGTAGCCTAGGACATTTGCGTGGTGGTTATAAGCTGCCATACCTTTTAGGCCGTAGGTTACAAGTTCTACTAGAGATCTTTCGTCTTCATTTATTATATTTAAAACTCCAACTTCAATAGCTTTTTTTCTTAGGTCTTCATCGTCATATGATAGGTATGATTCAACTTCAGTTAGGCCTTCAGTTCCGATTTTGCCCATGATTTTTTCTTTAAATTCCATTGTTTTCTTTACAGCATCTAGGATTGCCTCTTCATCGAAGTTTGCATTTGTAATTGTGATAAATAGGTTGTTTGAAATCCTATCGTAGACTTTAGCACAAGCCTTGCCTTTTTTTACTACTAGACCTGCAAGGCCTTTAGTTGTATAGATTAATAAGTCTTGTAGATTTGCTACATCTTCGTTTTTTCCGCATACACCGATTTTTGTGCAGCCTTTATTTCCTGCTGTTTCTTGACATTGATAACAAAACATTTATGTACCTCTTTCTTTTTTTATTGTTTTTCATCTTATGCTTATATTATATGCTAATAAAAATATAATTTCCGTAACTAATGTTACAAAAATCAAAAAAATATAGAAAACTTAAATTATCAGGATATTTCAATAGTTAAAAAGATATTGTGACCCTAATCACATACAAAAACATTTTTCTGTTGTATCCTATAGTTAGACAGAAAGAAATGAATAAAAATCAGGAGGATTTATGGAATATAGAGCTTTTAAAGGCCAAAAATGGCAAGAAGAAATTAATGTACGTGATTTTATCCAGGAAAACTACACTCCATATGAGGGTGGGGATGAGTTTTTAGCTGGTAAGAGCGAGAAAACAACAAAACTATTTGCCTATGTTGAAGAATTAATAAACAAGGAAATTAGTGAAGGATATAGGAATGCTGATACTACAAGGTTCTCATCTATAGATGGTTTTGACCCTGGATACATAGACCAAGAAAACGAGGTCATTGTTGGACTTCAAACAGATGAGGTTCTAAAAAGAATTGTAAACCCATACGGCGGCTACAGGATGGTTGAACAATCCCTTGAAGCCTATGGCCAGGAGATGGATCAAGTTCAGGAAAAATATTTCAAAGAATTTAGAAAGACCCACAATGAAGGTGTTTTTGATGCCTATACTAAGGATATGAGAACTGCAAGGACTGTCGGTCTTTTGACAGGTCTCCCAGATGCCTATGGCCGTGGTAGGATTATTGGCGATTACAGAAGAGTTGCCCTTTATGGTATAGATAGATTAGTAGAAGAGAAGGTTAAAGATTTAGATAAGATTGAAATCGATGAGAATAACCTAGAAGCTTCAATTAGATTAAGAGAAGAAGTAAGCGAGCAAATCAGAGCCCTTGCAGCTATTAAAAATATGGCGGCAAAATATGGTATTGATATTTCAAAACCAGCTACAAATGCGACAGAAGCTGTGCAATTCTTATACCTAGGCTATCTTGCAGCTGTTAAAGAAAATAACGGTGCTGCTATGTCCTTTGGTAGAAATACTAGCTTCCTAGATATATATATAGAAAGAGACATGAAAGAGGGAACTCTTGATGAAGTGGGCGCACAAGAATTAATTGACCAATTAGTTATCAAACTAAGACTTGTTCGCCACCTAAGAACACCAGAATACGACGAAGTTTTCGGTGGAGATCCAACTTGGGTTACAGAATCAATCGGGGGAATGGGACTTGACGGAAGGACGCTTGTGACAAAGACTGCCTTTAGATTCCTACACACCCTAATCAACCTAGGATCAGCTCCAGAACCAAATATGACAGTGCTTTGGGCAGAAGATTTGCCAGAAGCATGGAAGAAATTCTGCTCTAAGGTTTCTATATTAACAGACTCAATCCAATATGAAAACGACGATCTAATGAGAGATATGTATGGCGATGACTATGCAATTGCCTGCTGCGTATCAGCTATGGAAGTGGGTAAGGAAATGCAATTCTTCGGTGCAAGAGCAAACCTAGCTAAGGCCCTACTCTACGCTATAAACGGTGGTATAGATGAGAAGAAAAAAGCAAAAGACGGATCAGTCATCAAAGTATTTGACGGAATTGAGCCAATTACAGATGAAGTTTTAGACTTTGATAAGGTTATGGATAATTATAAGAAGGTAATTACAAAACTTTCCGGACTTTACATCAATACCCTGAATGTAATCCATTACATGCATGATAAATATGCTTATGAAGCAGGTCAAATGGCCCTTCACGATACCTATATCAAGAGAAATCTTGCGACAGGTGTGGCAGGTATTTCAATTGTGGCAGACTCCCTATCAGCGATCAAATATGGCAAGGTAAGGCCAATTAGGGATGAAAATGGTCTTGCTATTGACTTTGAAACTACAGGAGATTTCCCAAAATATGGAAATGATGATGACAGGGTAGATGAGCTTGCAGTAGATGTTCTTACGTTCTTCTCAAACGAACTAAAGAAGCATGCAACCTACAAAAACGCAAAACTTACACTATCAGTCCTAACAATTACATCAAACGTAATGTACGGCAAGAAGACAGGTACAACTCCAGACGGACGTAAGGCGGGAGAGGCCTTTGCTCCAGGTGCAAACCCAATGCACGGCAGAGACGAATCAGGAGCCCTTGCTAGCCTAAACTCTGTGGCAAAACTACCATATGAATGTGTCTGCGAAGACGGAATCTCAAACACCTTCTCAATAGTACCAGATGCCTTAGGCAAGGAAGAAGACGTTAGAATAGATAACCTAGTTAACATCATGGATGGATACTTCGGCCAAGATGCCTTCCACCTAAATGTCAATGTTCTTCAAAGGGAAAAACTCCTAGATGCCTACCATAACCCAGAAAAATATCCAAACCTTACAATCAGGGTATCTGGCTATGCAGTACACTTCAACAGGCTTACAGACGAACAAAAGAGAGAAGTTCTAGAAAGAACCTTCCACAACCAACAATAATTATTTAAAATAGTACAAAAATAAAGGAGGACTTATGGCAAAATTACATTCGATAGAAACAATGGGCTTATTAGATGGACCTGGTATAAGGACAGTGTTTTTCCTTTCTGGCTGTCCCTTAAGATGTGTTTTTTGCCATAATCCTGATACCCAATCTATGGACTATGGTAGGGATATTACAGTAGATGAGATTGTAAAAAGGGCAAAGAGGATGAAACCTTACTATAAAAATGGGGGAGGAGTTACAATCTCAGGAGGAGAGCCCCTCGCAAGTGGGGAATTTGTCCTTGATTCAATAAAGGCCCTACATGAGGAAAAAATCCATGTATCAGTAGACACTTCAGGTGTTGGAGATATAAAATACTACGATCAGATAGCAAAAGAAGCTGATCTAATCTTGCTCGATATCAAACACTACGACCCTTACTTTTTTAATGAAATTACCAAAAATCACCAAGACAAACTCGTAAAATTTATGGAATCCATTAAAAAAACCGATACTAGGGTCTGGATAAGGCATGTAATGATGCCCTTTGTCACCGACACCTTAGAAGATATGGAAAAACTCGTAAACTTTGTAAAACCCCTAAAGAAAAACATCGACAAGATAGAAATCCTTCCCTACCATAAGATGGGAATTGATAAATATAAAGAACTCAATAAGGAATACAGGATAAAAAATATGGAGGCTATGAATAAAGAGAAAGCAAAAGACTTTGAAATCTATGCTAATAATATGTTAAAATCTTTGTAGGAGTATAAAATGAAAAACTACAAAGAAAACGAAGAAAGCCTCTTAGCCTATCTTACAGATGAAGAGTTATCGAGATTTAGGTATAGACCCCAAGTCCTAATGTATAAGAAGGGAGATGTCATCTTTTCCTTCAATGATAAGGCCGATTTTATGTATATCATCCTAGAAGGTTTTATCAAAATATCAACCTACCTATCAGATGGCAGGGAGCAGATTTTATATATCTATGGCGAAGAAGACTTTGTGGGAGCCCACAACCTCTTAACCCAGGAAAATTATATGTATGAGGCCAAAGCCCTAACCAAGACAAAATTATTAATAATCTCCAAAATTGACTTTGAAAATATTCTCAAACAAAATAACAAGGTCCTAATAAAGATATTAGACCAGTCATTTAAGAGAATAAGAAGGAGCGAAGACCTCATAGACAGGCTATCTACCCAAAACGCTGACATGAAGGTAGCCAAACTCCTACTAGACCTAGCAGATGATGTAGGAATAGTCAAAAAAGAAGGAGTCCTAGTAACAAGCCACCTAAGCCGCGAAGAACTCGGATCTTATTCAGGAATCGTAAGAGAAACCCTATCAAGAAAGCTATCTAGCTTTGAAAAGATGGGCCTAATAGAAATAATAGGCCGAAATGAGATCCTGATAAGGAATATGGAAGCCCTCCAAAAGATGACTTCTTAGGCACATTTTATGAGCATATATATAAATATGCATAAAGTTAATAACATTTTAGAGCGGAATGTTGTCTGTAATTTACAGCTTATATTCCGTTTTGTTTATATTATTAGTCTAGTTTTTTTATGAATGCAAGTTTTTATTAAATATTTCTAATTATTGAACGTATTTGCTAATAATTGAATATTATTAAGTATTAAACATAGAATATATATTCATTGATAATCATAAAAATAAAAAAATGACAATATATTACATAGTAATAGAATGATTGATATAAATAACGTTTTCAAAAAATAGGAGGAATTTATTCATGAGTGATGTTACTAAAACTGAAAAAAAGAAAATGAGGTTTCCATCTGCCTTTACGGTATTGTTTATAGTATTAATTTTATCATCTATACTAACTTATATAATTCCAGCAGGTAGTTATGATAGGTTGCAATACGATGGTGATAATAATCAATTCATACGTATTGCTAGTGATGGTAGCGAAACTACACTAGAACCTAGCCAAGACCTACTTGATGAATTAAATGTAACAGTTCCATTAGAGAACTTTGTTAAGGGAGATATTAAAAAGCCGGTTGCTATACCAGGTTCTTACCAACAACTTGAACAAAAACCTCAAGGTTTCAAGGCCCTAGCTAGAGCTCCAATAGATGGTATAGCCGATTCTATTGGTATAATTGTCTTTGTTCTCATTCTTGGAGGATGTATAGGAATTCTAAATACCACAGGAACTTTCGACGCAGGTATTGCTGCCTTGTCTAGAAAGACTAAGGGTAAGGAATTCTTGATGGTTACAATAATATCATCCATCATTGCTCTCGGTGGAACTACATTTGGTTTAGCTGAAGAAACTATTGCATTTTACCCTATACTGCTGCCTATATTCCTTGCATCTGGTTATGATGCTATGGTTACAATTGCAGCAATCTACATGGGTTCTTCAATAGGAACTATGTTTTCTACAACCAATGCATTCTCGGTTGTAGTTGCAAGTAATGCGGCAGGTATTAGCTTTAAAGAAGGTATGACCATCAGGATTATAGCCTTAGTACTAGCCCAAGTTATAACATTGTATTATATCTACAGATATGCTAAAAAAGTAAAAGAAGATCCATCACAATCAATCATAGCTGAAGATATGCCAAGAATTAAAAACCAATATCTTGAAGGCTATGATCCAGAAAATACCGCCCCATTCAACTTTAGAAGAATCAGTATGCTAGTAATCTTTATGCTGGCTTTCCCAATTATGATTTATGGTGTAATGAATCTGGACTGGTGGTTTGAAGAAATGAGTACCTTATTCTTACTTGTTGCTATAGGCCTTATGATTTTATCAGGACTATCTGAGCAAAAGGCAGTCAACTCATTTTTGGAAGGTGCTGCTGATTTAGTTTCAGTTGCGTTAATCATTGGGGTAGCTAGAGCTATCAATATAATCCTAGATGAAGGTATAATTTCAGATACATTGCTCTACAACGCATCCAATATTATCAGTGGAATGAATGGTGTGTTATTCTCAACAGTACAAATGGTTCTATTCTCATTTTTGGGAATATTTATCCCATCATCTTCAGGCCTTGCTACACTTTCAATGCCAATTATCGCTCCACTTGCAGATACAGTTTCTATCGGTAGGGATGTTGTTGTTTCTGCTTATAACTTTGGACAAGGTTGGATGGCAATCATCGCACCAACAGGCTTAATATTAGCAACTCTTGAAATGGTTGATGTTCCATATAATAAGTGGCTTAAATTTATATTGCCTTTAATGGGTATATTGTTAGTACTAAGTATAGTAATGCTTGGAATTCAAACTGTGATTTAATGAAAGGAAGAATATGTTAGATAAATTTTTAAAATATGTAAGTTACGATACTCAATCAGACGATATAAATGAAAAATGTCCATCATCTCCTGGCCAATTAGAGCTTGGAAAAGTCTTGGTGGAAGATTTAAAAGCTTTAGGCATCGACAATGCCCATATGGATGACCATGGCTATGTTTATGCAAGCATTGAAGGAACAGTAAAGGATGCTCCAAAAATTGGTCTAGTTGCTCATATGGACACAGCTCTAGAAATAACTGGTAAAAATGTAAACCCACAAATTATTGAAAAATATGAGGGTGGGGATATTATCCTAAATGACAAATATAAGCTTACAGAAGAAGAATTTCCATTTTTAAAAGATTTAGTAGGCCATAAGCTAGTAACAACAGATGGAACAACTCTCCTAGGTGCAGATGACAAGGCAGGACTTGCCATCATCATGGAAGTAGCTAAATTCTTTACAGAAAACAGAAACATAGCCTTTGGAGATATCAAAATTGGCTTTACTCCAGATGAAGAAATTGGTAGGGGTGCAGATTTATTTGATGTAGAAAAATTTGGAGCAGACTTTGCCTATACTATTGACGGTGGACCAGTAGGTGAGTTGGAATACGAAAACTTCAATGCAGCTACCGCAACTATCAACATAGAAGGAAAAGCAGTTCATCCAGGATCAGCTAAAAATGTTTTGGTAAATGCCCTCCTACTTGCGATGGAATTAAATCAAATGCTACCAGTAAATGAGAGACCAGAATATACTGAAGGCTACGAAGGTTTCTATATGTTAGATGAGATCCACGGAACATCTGCTGAAGCAGATGTAATCTATATTATTAGGGACTTCTTTGCTGATAGCTTCAACGAAAAGAAGGAAACACTTGAAGAAGCTGTTAAATTCTTGAAATATAAATACGGAGATGTCATTGAGCTTAAGATAGAAGACTCATATTACAATATGAGAGAAAAAGTAGAACCACATATGGAAATCATAGATATTGCCAAAGCTGCAATAGAAGAAGTTGGTCTTCTACCAATAGTTAAGCCGATTAGAGGTGGTACGGATGGTGCTAGATTATCATATATGGGACTACCAACACCAAACCTATTTACAGGTGGTTACAACTACCACGGAAGGTATGAACTTGTATCTGTAGATATAATGGAAAAATCTGTAAATGTTATCAAAAATATAATCTTAGCAAATGCTAAGGGAGATAAATAATGTTAAGCTTGAAGCCTGAAAGAGTATTTTACTATTTTAATAAATTGATGGATATCCCAAGGCCAAGTAAACATGAAAAACAAGTTTCTGATTATTTGATAAAAACAGGCAAGGAATTAAATTTAGATAGCTACCAAGATGAAAATCTAAATGTTATCTTAGAAAGACCTGCTTCTCAAGGTTACGAGAATGCACCAAAGGTGATTATACAAGGCCACATGGACATGGTTGCTTCAAAAACAGAAGACTCAAACCATGACTTTACCAAGGACCCAATAATACCTGTGATTGAAGATGGTTATCTAAATGCTAAAGATACCAGCTTGGGAGCTGACAATGGTATAGCTGTAGCTATGGGGCTGGCCCTTTTAGAAGATGAATCTTATCTTGGTCCAGCAATATCTATGCTAATAACAACAGATGAGGAAACATCTATGACTGGAGCCTTGAATTTGGCTGATGATATCTTAGATGGTGATTATTTTATAAATCTAGATTCTGAAGAAGAAGGAATTCTTACAGTAGGATCTGCTGGCGGAAGCACAATATTTGTTGATGAAAAAATTGACCAAACTAGTAGCAAAGAGGGCTACAAAATACTTGTAAAAGGCCTCTTAGGTGGTCACTCAGGGATAGAAATCAATGACAATAGGGGCAATGCTATAAAAGTGATAGGCTCCTTCCTAGATAATATTGGTGGTGACTTCACCATAGGGGAATTTAACTCCGGTAATCTTGATAATGTTATTCCATCAGAAGGAATTGTAAAAGTATATGGCCCAAGTCTTGATACTCTTGAAAATGCCAAGGAGAAAACTTTAGAAGAATTTGATGGGATTAAGGGAGATTTAGAAATTCTTATTGAAGAAGATAAGGGAGATTCATATTCAAAAGAGCTTACAGATAGGCTATTAAATATAATAAGGAAAATTCCGACAGGCGTAAATACTATGATGGGAGGAAGTCATACAGTAGAATCTTCTAATAACCTTGCTTATATTAAAGACGAAAAAGGCCATATCAAGTCGGAAATTTCTCTAAGGTCATCAAATAACGACAGGTTAACCGAGCTTAAGGAAAAAATTACAAGAATTCTTGATGAAGAAGGCTTTTTATATGAAATAGGATCAGAATACCCTGGCTGGGAATACAAGGAAGACTCAAAACTTAGACCTCTAGCCCAAGAAGTTTACAAGAAATTTGAAGGGAAAGATTTTGAGACAATTGTAATCCATGCAGGACTTGAATGTGGTGCAATCTATGAAAAATATCCAAATCTAGATATTATTTCAATAGGCCCAAACATAAGTGGAGCCCACTCTCCTAAGGAGCAAGTGGAAATTGCATCTGTAGAAAGAGTATATGATTACTTGAAAGAACTGCTCAAAAGTATTAAATAAATTGATAAAAATAGGCTCCAACCTAGACATGGATTGGAGTCTTTTTTCTTACTTATCAATAACAAATATATCATATAATTATTAACAAGATTTTCTATATGCACGTTTTTCACGTATTATTATATACTCTGAGGATTTAGGGTTAAAAACTTATAATTTTAATATTTACCTAAGAAGGAACAGTAACTGGTGCAGGACTAATAGAAATAATAGGCATAAATAAAATACTAATAAAGAATACAAAACCCCTCCAAAAGATGATTTCTTAGTGAGACCTTTTTTTGTTTATCTTGCTAAATTGCTATTTTCTAGTATGATGTAAAATGGAGGAAAAATGAATAAACAAACTTTAAGAATAATGCTCGCCTACATAGGAGTCTTAACTGGGGCAGGCCTTGCGTCAGGCCAAGAGCTTTTGCAATACTTTGTGGCCCTCGGGATACCGGGCCTTGTGGGAATAGGTCTTGTTGGCCTACTCCATATGCTAATCGGTGGGATTTTGCTAATTCTAGGCAGCCACTACCTTGCAACCGACCACTCCGAGGTATTTGATGAGATAAGCAACAAATTTATTTCGAAATTTATGGACCTATCCTTGATATTTACATGCTTTGTAGTTGGTTTTGTAATGATAGCAGGAGCTGGATCTAACTTAAACCAAGCCTTTGGTATCAACGAAAATATAGGCAGGGTAATTTGTGCCCTTCTGATAATAATAGTAGGGATGATGGACTTTGATAAAGTAAGCCAGGTTATCGGCTCATTTTCGCCACTCATAGTTGGATTTGTCCTTGTTGGGGCAATCTATACAATTATTACGGTAAGGCCAGACTGGCAAGATTTAGACGCCTTTGCGTCAAGCTTGCCTTCAAACTTCAACAACGTCGGCTTTTCAGTCATAAACTACTTTGGCATGTGCCTGATGACTGCCGTATCCATGGGCTTAGTCCTTGGAGGAGATGAACTTAATACGGAAAACGCCGGTTGGGGAGGCCTAATTGGTGGGGCAATTGTAGGAGTCATGGGCTTTCTAATCACCCTTACACTTTTTCTTAGGGTAAAAGAAGTCTACACCCTAGATATTCCAATGCTATACATCTTAGAAGACATTAGCCCAATTTTAGGATTTATCATGGCTATAGTCATCTTTGGTATGATCTTTAACACAGGGATTTCACTCTTTTATGCCCTAGCTAGAAGGTTTTCAAATGACGAAGACGAAAATTCATTCAAAAAAATGCTAATTTTAATCACAGCAGTCGGCTTTGGTCTTTCTTTCTTAGGATTTAAACGCCTAGTATCGATATTTTATCCGATAATCGGCTATATTGGAATCTTTATGACAGGACTTTTAGTCTTTGCCTACTTCAAAGAAAGAACAGCAATCAGACAAGAATCCATGAAAAGACTGGGAATCAGACACTACATGAGAAAAAAACTCGATGATGATATAGAATTTACAAAAAAGGATGAAGAAAGACTCAATAGACTAATAGATAGGTCTCGCATCGACAACGAAGAAATGGCAGAAAAAGCGGAAGAAACCATCCAAGAAGCCATAGACAACGACGTAGACCCAGAAACCAACCATGGGGAAAATTAATAAAGATTGTAAATTTAAGGTTATAGAGTGTTAAGAAATAATTGTATAAAAATGGGAACATTTATAAAAAAGAATAGTAAAACATCTTAGGTGGACCGATGCCTAAGCGTCGGTCATTTTTTAAGGCTAACTGAATAATTTATAAAAAACTAAACCAAGAAATTGTAACTTCCAGAGTTGATAGTAGAAATATGGGCTAAATTATAACATTTGAAATGAATTGTTATAAAAGACGTAGTGATATATGCAGACCAAAAGATAGCTGCAACTAAAAAAGTTGCAGCTAAAAATAAATATATTAATAAGTAACTTAATTTGACAGAAAAGTGCTCTCATCTTGGGCACTTTTTTAGTTCCGATTTAAATCAAGGGTATAGTAATTAAATATATTATTAACAAGGAGATGATTTTATTAAAGTTTACATAGGATATTTTTTTGTATATGCCTTTATTGGCTGGATTATGGAGGTTTCTTTTCAGGCTGTGAAGACTGGGCGCTTTATCAATAGGGGCTTTCTAAATGGGCCTTTATGTCCGATTTATGGTTTTGGGGCCTTGGGTGTTATATATTTTCTGACAGATATTGGAAAGACTAATAAACTCATTTTATTTTTTGGATCAGTTTTCATTGCCACAGCTCTTGAGCTTGTGGGCGGTTTTCTTTTGGAGAAGATTTTCCACAAAAAGTGGTGGGACTATTCTGAGATGAGATTTAATCTGGGCGGCTATATTTGTGTTGAATTTTCAATACTTTGGGGCCTTGCCTGCTTTGTACTTTATGAAGCTGTCCATCCATTAATTCAAAGGCTTTTTGCCTTTTTAAACCCAAAATTTATTTTTTATATAGATATCATTTTACTTATAATTTTTGCTGTGGATATGGTTCAAACCATTCTTACCTTGGTTGGCTTAAATAAGAAGTTCAAGAAGCTTAATGCTGCAAGTCAGGATATTAGGGACGTGTCTGATGATATTGGTAAGCGTGTATACGAGAGAACTATGAAGGTCAAATCTAAGAAGGAAGAAATCGAAGATAGGCCAAAGATTAGGGAACTTGAGTCTAAGAGGACTATGATTAGGCAAGAACTTGCCACACGTTTTGACAAATTTAGTGAAAAGAGAATCCTTAGAGCCTTCCCAAATCTTGTGAATGACCTTATCGACAGGATAGAAAAAGATATAGAAGAATTAGACGAAATTGAAAATTAAACAAATAAGCAAAACCCGAACTGAGATTTTATCCTAGTTCGGGTTTGTTTTTTATTTGATTTACAAAAGACTTTTACTTTTAATAATGAAAAGTAAGAGCATTTTGCTTTTTGAAATGAAGAGCATATGCCTTTTAATTTTGCCTTTAAATTTAAAATTATATCTAAGCTAGTCGGCAGATAGGGCCTCTACTGGGTCTTTTTTGGCGGCTATCCTTGATGGGATAAGTCCTGCGAGTAGGCTTAGGCCAACTGATATGAGGATTAGAACGACTGCTGCACCTGCTGGTAGGCTCGCTCCAATATCTGCAAATCCTGACATATTTACCATAATCCTTGTGATAAAGATATTTAGGATGTAGGTTAGGCCTACGCCGATTAGGCCTGATAGTAGGCCAATTATCAAGGTTTCTGCCATAAAGACCTTGTAGATATCTTTTTTGCTTGCCCCGATTGCTCTTAGGATTCCAATTTCCTTTGTCCTTTCAAAGACTGAAATGTAGGTGATTATCCCAATCATGATTGAAGAAACGATGAGGGAGACTGCCACAAAGGCTATTAGGATATAGGAAATTGCCCCTATTATATCTGTGATCGACTTTGAAATTATCCCGATTAGGTCTGTATAGGAGATTTGATTTTCAATTGTCTTTCCTTGGTTATATTCATCGATAAAGGCTTTTACCTTGTCCCTATTTTCGAAGTTATCTACATAGATTGAGATTTTTGAAGGAGTGTCTTCTGTTATGAAGCCAAGCTCTTCCAGGTTTTTCTTGTAGGAAAAGTCCCTTAGAAATTCGTCGTAAATATCAAGGAGGGTATCCTTGTCATTTTCCTTTAGGAGAAAAGCTACCAACTGCCTGTCATTGGAATTTGCATCAGGACCTAGATTTGCACCACTTGATGCCATTCCTGCCATGGCTAGTTTTTTACTTTCTTCCTGGAGTTTTTCTACCAAATCTTCCCTATTTTGCATAATCCAAGCATTGACTCCGAGGAGGTTTTTGTCAGATAAATTATTTAGGAAATCTTTAGTCTGATTTATCTTTTCTTCATCATTTGAAGCCCTAAATTTTAGTCCGTTTAGGACGTTTGTATCTTTATCAGCAAGTTGGTTTTTGATTATTTCTTGGCCTTCCACATAAGAAATCATCTCCTTGGTGAAGTCTTGTGTGTAGGCGAGGGGACTTGTGACAACTCTGTTGTCATCGTCCTTAATTTTCTTTGCAATTCCTACGATTTTGAGAGTTTTTGCATTTTTTATTTTTTCATCGACTTTGCTCATGTCGTCCTTGATATTTACAAAATTTTCCACATCTTTTTCGTAATAATCAGAAGGGGTTAGGATTTGGTATTCCTTGCCAATTAAGTCGCTTAAATTTAGTTTGACATTTTTGATATCAACCTTCTCGTTATTATCAAGGTCTGCTAAGATTTCCTCATATTCTTTTTTTGGCAAAAATCCTAGCTCATAAAACTTTGACCTTAGGATCTGATTATTGTAGTCTGTAAACAAGACAAGTTCATCAGCTGCTTCTGGCCACTTTCCTTCTACTATTTCGTATTCATCTGTTATTAAATTCGAAATTTTGCCGTCCTTTGTACTGATAAGCTGGGAAAAGTTTGGGTTTTGATTTGAATTTCCAAAGCCAGGTAAGAAATTAAAGCCAGCTGGACCTGTCGGTTCAAAGTCAGACCCGTCTGTATTTACAATTTCGTTCTTTGGATCTTTGGTAAAGATGTCAAATTTTCCGTCATAGGAATAGGAAATGAAGTGGTTGCCGATTTCTTCATCTAATTTTACATCATTATTTTCAAGATATGATTTGAAGCTTTCTAGGTCATTTTCTAGGCCAGTGCCAGATAATTTTGACCTGTTTTTAAGGCCGATATCGTTGGAAACAAGCCTATTATCTTCAGAAGTTTTTTCGGAAGTATTTTCCATTTGTGAAAGACTCGATAGGTCAATCGAAGTTTTCTCAATGTCAATAGGGTAGGATTTGAGGGCGTTTTTCTGGTTTTCCTCAATAAAATCAGATGCCCCGTTTGATATCGAAAGAATAAGGGCAATGCCAATAATCCCGATTGACCCTGCAAAGGCAGTAAGGATGGTCCTGGCTTTTTTGTTTAGAAGATTGTTAAAAGAAAGGCCAAGAGCAGTTTTTAGCTTGAGGGCAATCTTTGAAATCTTGAAATTATCAGCCCTGTCGGATGTCTCATAAGGATCTGTATCTGAAATAATCTTCCCATCCTTGATTCCTATTATCCTTGTAGAATACTTTTCGGCGAGGCCCCTATTATGGGTTACCATGATTACAAGCTTGTCCTTGGCTATTTCCTTAAGCAGATTCATAATTTCTATTGAAGTTTTGCTATCAAGGGCACCGGTTGGCTCATCGGCCAGAAGGATTTGCGGGTCATTTACCAAGGCTCTCGCGATCGCCACCCTCTGCATTTGCCCGCCAGAAAGCTCGGACGGCTTTTTGTAGATGTGGTCTTTAAGCCCCACTCGCTCCAGGGCATTAATTGCCTTATCTTCCATATCGGAAGTGTTTTTATTTGATAGGGTCAGGGATAATTTGACATTATCTAAGACTGACTGGTGGGAGATAAGGTTATAAGATTGGAAAATAAAACCAATTCTCACATTCCTATAAAAATCCCAATCCTTGTCGGTAAATTTCCTTGTAGACCTACCGTCGATAATAAGGTCACCTTCGTCATAGCGCATAAGACCGCCAATTACATTAAGAAGTGTAGTCTTGCCGCCGCCCGACTGGCCCAAAATCGATACAAATTCATTTTCTCTAAAAGAAATAGACACACCATCTAGGGCCTTCTGAGAAAAACCCCTGGTTTGGTAAATTTTTGATATATTTTTAAGTTCTAACATATTTTTTCCTTTCCTTCCTATTATACATTCTTTATGGGCTAAGCAAAGGAGTATAATTAATCCTATAGGCAATTGATTTTTAAAGAAGAATAGAAAAGAAATAATAAATGGAAGATAAGATAATTTTAAAAACAGACCTTAATGGTTTTAAGATTTTACAAGCAAATATTAGGTTTTACCAGGCTTTGGGATTGGACTTTGTAGAAATTTCACCCTTTGACAAGCTTTCTGAAAGAGAAATCGGGGAAATTATTTCCTTAAATGATCTTTATCAGAAAAATGGCCTTTGCCTTATTTTATCTTTTGATATAAAGGTTATTTTGGCAAGGCTTTTGGGAGAAAATCCTACTGCTATAGACTTTTTCGACCCAAAAATCAGGCAGGGACTTTATCATTTTATTTCCTATTTGATTAAACACGGGATAAGGGCCTTTAGGCTTGAGGGTCTTCCTAGCCTTTCAGATGGCGGGGAAAGCCTAATAGAAAGAGTCCGTGAACTTAATAAAAATACCTTTTTTAATAAGGATGTTTTTTCTCTGGCGGAAATAAATGAGGATAAAAATACTCTCATGGCTTTTGCAAATCCTAATCTTTCCTGCCTTTCTATGGTGAGTCCTAGTGGGGAAATTGAGGGGATTTTTGATTTTGCCAAGAGTTTTTTAGAAAATAATTCTGGCCTTGCCCTTTCTTTCGATAATTTCCAAAAATCAGTGATTAATTTTGATAATTATCCGATTTATGGAAGAAGAATGATCTACATGAGCCTTTTCTTTTTGAATTCTTCTCTATATCTAGACGAATCGGACCTTAATTTTGAAGATATAAAATTTTTAAGGAAGCTTTTTGCTTTTAAAGATCAAGTCCACGACCTAAATAAGATTACAAAAATTTTGCCAAAAGAATCTGATATTTTGACCTTTGTGAGAAGTGGCCCTGGCAAAAAAATCTTATTTATGGCAAATCTTACAGAAAAAGAGGTCCTAGTTGATCTTGCCTACAAGGTATTGGACTATAAGGAATACGAATTTTTGGCGGGTTCTTTTAGCCATCGCACCCTCTATAGGACAATACTTCTAAGGCCCTACGAGGCGGCTTGTTTTATAAATTGTAAATAAAATATATAAATGTAAAATATAAGTATGTTAGAATCGGAGGAACTTATGAAAATACTAGTGATGGGTATGGGCTATGTTGGCCTTGCTAACGCAATTCTTTTAGCCCAGTCCAACCAAGTTATTGGCCTTGAAATAGACAAAGATAAGGTCGATATGATTAATGAAAAAATATCGCCTCTTAAGGACGATTACATAATAGATTACCTCAAAAATAAGGAACTAGATTTTGTGGCAAAGACAAGTGGCCAGGCTGATTTTGCCGATGCCGACCTTGTAATTTTGGCCCTTCCTACAAATTATGATGAAGTGGCTGAGAAATTTGATACATCCTTCCTAGATGATGCAATAGCTGAGATTAAAAGTATGAGGGAAGACCTTCCTATCCTTATTAAATCAACAATTCCAATTGGTTATACCAGGAGTAAAAACGAAGAATATGAATGTAAAAATATCATATTTTCTCCAGAATTCTTAAGGGAAGGCAGGGCCCTTTACGATTCCCTAAATCCATCTAGGATTATTGTTTCAGACGAGACTGAAATTGGGGAAAGTCTTGCGGCTTTATACAAAAAAGAATCCTTAAATGACCCTGAAATTTACCTTATGGGTTCTTGCGAGGCTGAGGCAGTCAAGCTTTTTGCCAATACCTATCTTGCCATGAGGGTTTCTTATTTTAATGAGCTGGATAATTTTGCCCTTGCCAAGGGCCTTGATTCTAAGGCCATAATCGAGGGTGTATCAGCTGATCCAAGGATTGGAGACCATTATAATAACCCATCATTTGGCTATGGCGGTTATTGTCTACCAAAGGATACCAAGGAGCTTTATGCTAATTATGGTGACATTCCAACTGCAATAATGAGGTCGATTATAGAATCAAATGAGGTCAGGAAGGACTTTGTAGCAAGCGATATACTTGCGAAAAATCCTGAAACTATTGGGATCTATAGGCTTGTTATGAAAAAGGGTTCGGATAATTTTAGGAAGTCTGCAATCTTTGATGTGATAAATAATCTTAAGGAAAAGGACGCAAATATTGTAATTTACGAACCAAACCTTGAAGGCGAATCCTTTGAGGGAATGAAGCTAATCCGTAACTTTGAAGAATTTAAGAAGGTAGACCTAATCCTTGCCAATAGGCTTGAAGATGAGCTAAAAGATGTTGAGGATAAGGTCTATTCCAGAGATTTATTTAATAGGGACTAAGATGACTGAGAAAAAATACGTACCACAAGTACATTCCAAACTAAGAAAATCTTTTATAACTGTGCCAGAAGAAATCTATAGGGCAAGCGGGATCAAGATCTTTGATAAGAGGATCAAATCCCTCCTATTTACAACAGACCTAGCTATAATAAGGAATTCAAATGCTGATTCTATCATGGCAGTATACCCATACACACCCCTTAATTCCATTACTGAATCTATAATTTCAATTGCTTCAGTGCCTTGTTTTATAGGAGTAGGCGGAGGTACTACCCAAGGAGCAAGGGCCAGGTTTGTGGCCTACTATGCAGAGCTTGCTGGTGCCTATGGGGTAGTGGTAAATGGACCAATCCCTCATGATGATATCAAGGAAATATCAAGATTCGTAGACATACCTGTAATTGCAACAATCACTTCCCTTAAGGATGATTACAAGGCAAAAATAGCTGCAGGAGCTGAGATTTTAAATGTGTCTGGCGGCAAATATACGGCTGATTTGGTAGCCTATATTAGACGTGATATAGGCAATGATTTTCCGATAATTGCTACAGGTGGCAAAGACGGGGCATCAATAAAAGCGACTATAGACGCAGGTGCAAATGCCATTTCTTACACCCCACCTTCATCTTCTGATGTATTTGGAGAGATGATGGATAAGTATAGGAATGAGGATATCTAATGTATGGTGGATTTTTCACCGATGTGGGAAACATCAAAGTCGGTCATGCAAGTGATTTAGAAGGCGGGACAGGACTTACAATAATCTTGCCAGAACCAGGAAATACAGCAGGTGTAGATGTCAGAGGAGGGGCTCCAGGAAGTCGTGAGACAGACCTACTTAATCCCTTAAACCAAGTCTCAGAAGTATCTGCAATAATCTTATCAGGAGGCTCTGCCTATGGGTTAGAAGTGGGGAGCCACTTGATGAAAATCCTCGAAAAAGAGGGGATAGGATTTGATGTGGGGGTTGGAATAGTACCAATAATTTCTCAGGCAGTTTTATTTGATCTAGCCTATAAAAACCCAAAGGCAAGGCCAGATGAACTTATGACCCAAAAGGCCTTTGAATCTGCGACTTATACTGATAAAAATATGGGCATCGTGGGAGCTGGCACAGGGGCAACTGTAGCTAAGGCTTTAGGTCCAGAATCTATAATGAAGTCAGGCCTAGGCCAGGCATCAATTAAAAAAGGAGATCTTGTTGTATCTGCAATAGTTGGCCTAAATGCCTTTGGAGATATTTTTGACTATCATAAAGGCAAACAAATTGCAGGTCCAATAAAGGATGGGAAAATGCTAAGGACTATAGATTATATTGATAAAATCCTAGGGTCTTTTGCCGATATAAAGCCATCTAATACCACAATTGGAGCTGTTGCGACAAATGCTACTTTCAATAAAACAGAGCTTACAAAAATCGCCGGCATGTGCCATGACGGCTACGCCAGGTCCATAAATCCAGTCCATACTATGTTTGACGGAGATACAATTTTCTCCCTATCCACAAACAAGATAAAGGCTGATGTAAACCTAGTAGGAGCACTCGCAGCAGAGGTCATGTCCATGGCCATTGCCAATGCAATCTACACAAGTAGGAAATAATAAAACCCCTAGGCTGAATGATTTCAGCTAGGTTTTTTTTCTTTTTAAAAGCTTATTTTATCCTCTATGCCTAGATTTTCTTTTTGTGTTTGCTTTAAATTAAAATCAGCTTCTTTATCTTTAGACACTTTATCTTCTAGGTCAGACTTAGCGTTTTCTTATGCTTTTTTTGCCTCATCGATTTTATCTTGTGCTTCTTTTTCTTCTGATAGGGCCTTATCTAGAGCATCAGACTTTTCTTTTTTCTCTTCTTGGACCTTGTTTTCTATGCTTTCCTTAGCCTGGTTTTTCTTTTCTTCTTGGCTTTTTCTTCTAAATTTTCTTTGTTTTTGTCAAGGTCATCCTTGGCAATTTTGTAGTTTTCTTGAGCTTGTTCTAGGTTTCTGGTTTTTTATACGAAGATGTCTCTTCCTTTTCTATGTTTTGTGTTTCTTCCTTGACTTCTTCTGCATGGGCAAGATTTGCACCTTTTACTAGAAAACCTGTTGTTAGGCCAATATTAAGGCCAGATTTTCACCTTTCATGATTTGCGCGACTTTTCGCATCCTCCTTTATTGGTTTTTTAAGAATTTTAAGCCTTAGGCATAGTTATTTTATTATGATACTGCTATATTTAGCAAAAGGTTTTCATCTAATAAACAAAATTTTATTCTAGTTTATAGAAAATTATTAGCTTTCTTACTAGAC
>JBHWRC010000029.1:0-11920 GCA_043426375.1 Anaerococcus sp. | reverse complement strand
GATTTTTGATCTAATTAAAGATCTACAAAAATCATTGATATTTATTTGTGCGAAATACTTTTTAGTATTTCTGGTTCAGTGTCTAGCATCTTTAACGTGCTGACTATTATATAGTACCACACGCTTTTTAACTTGTCAAGTATTTTTATCATTTTTTTATGATTTTCTTTCTTACCCGACTTGTTTATCTCTTGCCGACAAATAATACTATAACATCTTATTTTGCCTTTGTCAAATATTTTTATTAAAATTTTTGAAACTTTTATTTTTTGCTTATTTTCATCAATATTCCTTCTATATATGTATACATATGACATGAGTTATATTATTTGATATTTTAAAACTCCCAACTAGGCTTCACCTGGTTGGGAGTTTATTATTCTTCTGGTTCGTAGTTTACTATCGATACCATTTTTCCTTCTTTATCTTTTATTTTTCTAATCTTTTTATCAAAATCTAATCTTTTCATCCATATTATTTTTTCACAGCCTAAGCACCTTAGTTTTATATCTGCGCCTAGCCTTTCAATTTGCCAGAGGTTTTCTCCGCATGGATGGCCCTTTTTGAGGGTGATTATATCATTTAGCTTGTATTTTTTCATTTTCTATCCCCACTTTGTTTGCTCTGATCCCTCTTTTTTCCATTTCTTCTTTTACCAGGGACCTTGCGGCCCTTTGGTAGGCCCATTGGTAGCCTTCTCTTGTTTTTGCCGTCATCTTTACTATATAGATTATAGGCTCAAAGGATGAAATTTCGAAAAACTTAAATTCTTCGATCACTTTTCCTTTAAAGTCATCATTTGTCCTAAGCTTATCTGCTACTGTATCTATTATTTCCTTTGTTTCCTTTAAGCTTACCTCATATGGTAGGGAGAAGCTTACTTGGGCTAGGTTTGTTCCCCTATTAAAGTTTTGCACTTCTTTTATCTGTGAATTTGGTATTATATGGAGTGATCCGTTGAAATCTCTTACTAAGGTCGTCCTTAGGTTTAGCTGTTCGACTTCACCTTCACGTCCTGCAGCTACTACCCAATCGCCTACCCTAATCCTATCGTCTATTACTATAAATATTCCCATAATGAAGTCTTGGATTACTGTTTGTGATCCAAAGGCTAGGGCGATACCACCAATACCTGCTGTTGCAATTAGGGATGATGTATTTATCCCTATGGAGTCAAGGATTATATTTATTACTATAAATACAATTATGAATTTTATTATAGAGTAAAGTAGTTTTGTAATTGTTGCTACCTTGGCTGGGTTTGCACCCCTAGTTCCTCTGTCTTTATTTATTATCTTATCTAGAAGCTTGCTACTCATTCTTATAAGTATATAGCCAATAAGTACTGCAAGTCCTATGGTTACTAATTTAGCTATGAGGGCGTTTTTCATGACTTCTCTTAGCATTTTATTTTGTTCTAGGGTATCAATAACTTGCTGATCAAAGTCTTGGTAGTTGAAATTATCCATTTTTTTCTCCTATCTTTTCTATTATTTTTTCTGCAAGGTTTTTATGAAAGTCGCTTGCCTTATGGACTCCGTCCAAATAGTGGCCAGGAATTTCTTCCGCATCTATATAGGATATACCCCAATTTTTAACCTTATTTTTTAGGTCTTGAATTTTCCTATTTATCTGTCCATAAACTGGATAATATTCGTCTTCTTCTACAAAAGGCGGGATAATAAGAAGCTTTTTCCTTGCATTAGATAGGTCTACTATACTTTTTAGGCTTTTAAATACAAAATCCACAGGATAGCCCTGAATAAAGTCATTTGTTCCACCAAAAACTATGAGTAAGTCCGCCGACTCATCTACTCTTTGATAGGAGCTAAGCCTTTCTAACATGGAGTCTGTCCTAGACCCATTGATTCCTAAATTTATAATATCAAAACCCGCCTTTGATAAAAAGCGGGTATAAGATTTATTTTCTACGAGAAATCCTTCGGTGAAGGAGTCTCCCAAACATATTATTTTCATTATTTGACCTTTTTGAGTGCGAGTGCTGTCCTTGATGGGATATAGATTCTTATTCCGTCATAGTCAGTACCCGGAAGTCTTTCTGTGGTGTAGCTTACACCATGACTTATCCTATCAAAGCCACCAAACCTTCCTTCGTCGGTGTCGATTACCACCTTAAATTCCCCTATATCGTGGATTGGTAGGTGGAAGGATTCGTAGGAATTTGTTGGGTGGAAATTGAATAGGTAGACTATGTCCTTATTTCTAAAGGCAATTATTTTCCTGTCATTATCTAGCCAGAGCCTGTAGGTGTCATTTCCTAGCTGGCCATTTTCCTTGGCAAATTCTAGCATCGCTTGGTCAAAGTCTGCCAAAAACTTATATTTTAGATCGTCTGCATCCCTTAGGGACCATTGGCGGCGGGCATAATGATAGGAGTAGTTGTTACCTTCTCTTGGAAAGTCTATCCATTCCGGATGGCCAAATTCGTTGCCCATAAAGTTAAGGTAGGCATCAGCTCCCATAGATAGGGTAATCCACCTAATCATCTTGTGTAGGGCTATGGCACGGTCTATCTCAAAGTTGTGGATATCAACGGCCATAGAATCATACATAACAGCATCTGCTAGCTGAAATATTGTAGTTTTTGAGCCTACTAGGGCCTGGTCATGACTTTCTACATAACCTACTCTCTTTTCGTTTGGCCTGTGTGTTGTTAGCTCATACCACATATTGGATAGGTCCCAATCATGGTCGTCTTTTTTAAGTGTCTTTTCCCAGAAATCTGGCATTCCCATGGCCAGCCTATAGTCAAAGCCTATCCCGCCCTTGTCTACTGGTATACACATGCCTGGCATGCCTGACATATCTTCTGCTATGGTTATGGCATCTGGTTTTATTTCCCTAATTAGTTCGTTTGCCATTTGCAAATAGTTTAGGGCATCTATATCAGTATTCATTGAAAAATACTTGCTGTATGAATCGAAGGCTTCGCCTCTGCCGTGGTTTTTGTAGATCATAGATGTGACACCATCGAACCTAAAACCATCGAAGTGGAATTCTTCTAGCCAATATTTTACATTTGATAGAAGGAAGTGGACGACCTCTCCCTTGTGGTAGTCAAATAGCTTAGAATCCCAGTCTGGATGGTTGCCTTCAGGTCCAGCATGGAAAAACTGGTAGTCAGTTCCATCAAATTCGTTGATACCTTCAGCTGTGTTTTTTACTGAATGAGAATGGACCAAGTCCATTATTACATTGATTCCCATTTCATGGGCTGTATTTATTAAGCTCTTTAAATCCTTGCTTTCTCCATACCAGGAGGAAGGAGCAAAGAAGTTTGCCACTTGGTAGCCAAAGGATGCATAGTAAGGGTGTTCGGCTATAGCCATTAGCTGGACTGTGTTGTAGCCTGCTTCCTTTATCCTAGGAAGGACATATTTTTCAAACTCTTTGTAGGATGAAACCTTGCCTTCTTCTCCGGCCATACCTATGTGGGCTTCGTATATCAAAAGGTCGTCATGGTTGATTTTGAAATTTTCATCTGTCCACTCAAAGTCTTTGCGTGGGTTTTCTACAACAGCTGCAAAATCTAAGTTTTCATCCCTTTCTACCCTTGTAGCATAGATTGGAATCCTTTCTTTGATTTGGCCATTTGCATCAACTAAGACCTTTAGACGACTTTTGTGGGCGAGCGTCCTTATGCCCTTTACAAATATTTCCCAGTCGCCATTATCTAGTTTTGTCAAAGGATGTGACCTTTTATCCCAATTGTTGAAGTCTCCCAAAAGGTAGAGGCCGTCTGCATTTGGGGCCCATTCCCTGTAGATCCAGCCTCCCTTTACCTTGTGGAGGCCGTAGTAGTTGTGAGCGTTGGCAAATTCTTTAAGTGATTTACCACCAGCTAAAACCTTATCTTTTTGCTCTTTTAGCCTTTCCATCCTGAGATTTATGTCGTTTTCATAGTCACTTAAATAAGGGTCTATATCTAATATTTCCCACCTTGCCATTGCTGCCTCCTAATTCTTAGTCTTCTTTGTTTTCTATAACCTTTTGAGTGATTTCTTTTGGAACTTCTTCGTATCTTACAAATTCCATTGAGAATGATCCCCTAGCTGATGTTTGACTTCTAAGGTCTATAGCATAGGTTAGAACTTCTGATAGTGGAGCTTCTGCCTTGATAACTTGGCTACCGTCAGCTTGTGGTTCCATACCTAAAATCCTGCCACGTCTCTTGTTCATATCGCCCATTACATCACCCATGTTATCTTCTGGAACATTGATTTCTAGGCTCATAACAGGTTCTAGAAGGATTGGGTCTGCTTCTTCTATACCCTTCTTGAAAGCAAGTCTTGCTGCAGTTTTGAAGGCTTGTTCGTTTGAGTCAACTGGGTGGTAGGAACCATCGTAAAGTGTTGCCTTGATACCAGTTACCTTATAGCCTGCAAGTGGACCTTCTGATAGGGATTCTTCTAGACCTTTTTCCACTGCTGGGAAGTAGTTCTTTGGCACAGCGCCTCCGAATACTTCTTCGTCAAATACAAAGTCTTCTTCACTTGGTTCAAACCTGATAAATACGTCACCATATTGGCCTGCACCACCGGATTGTTTCTTATGTTTACCTTGGACATCTGATTTGCCCTTGATTGTTTCTCTGTAAGGAATTTTATATTCAATTATTTCTGTGTTGACAGAATAGTTGTCTTTTAATTTATCCATCAAAACTTCAAGCTGAACATTGCCTAGACCTGATAGGACTTGTTGGCTAGTTTCTCTGTTCATCTCATTTGCAAATGTTGGGTCTTCTTCGTTTAGTTTTTGTAGTGCTTCTGAAATCTTATCCTCGTCTGCACGGCTTACAGCCTTGATTGCGTAGAATAAAACTGGTTTTGGATACTTAATCTGCTTATATTCAATCTTGTTTTCTTTAGAAGAAAGTGTATCGCCTGTTTGAGTCTTTTCAAGCTTAGCAAAGGCACCGATGTCACCTACTACAACCTTATCTGCCTTGATTTGCTCATTACCTCTTAGGAAAAATAGTGATGAGATTTTCTCGTCAGCATCCTTAGTCGCATTATAAAGCTTATCGTCTTTTGAGATAGAACCGCTTAGGACCTTAAAGATTGAAATCTTACCTAGGAATGGATCTGCAAGGGTCTTAAATACAACAGCTGAGAATGGTGCATCTTCTTTTGTATCGAAAGCTTCGTATCCATCAGCAACTCTAAAACCAATATTTGCAGACTCATCATCTATAGATGGCATGTATTTGCAGATTACATCTAGAAGAGATGTAAGTCCTATCATTTTTTCTGTAGAACCGGCTAGTAGTGGTACAACCTTACCTTCTAGGATGGCCTTAGATAGACCTTCCCTAATTTCTTCGTCTGTAAATTCTTCGCCTTCAAAGAATTTTTCCATAAGCTCATCGTCAGATTCAGCCACAGCTTCAATAATCTTGTTGTAAACTTCTTCTACCTCTGCCATTCTGATTTCTGGAATTTCTAGCTCTTTTTTCTCGTCATTTTCGTAAGAATAAGCTTTTTTATCCATAACGTCGATGATACCTTCAAAGTCATCACCTTCGCCAAGCATAAGTGTAAGAGGAGTAACCTTTTTGCCAAACTCGATATGAAGGTCTGATACCACTTGGTTAAAATGAGCGTTTTCCTTATCAAGTTTGTTAACGAATATTATGGATGGTAAATTAATTTTTTGAGTATATTTCCAATACTTTTCTGTACCAACTTCGATTCCCTTTTCACCGTCTATAACAAAGAGTGCACTTTCAGCCGCTCTTAGGGCCTGAAGTACTTCACCTTCAAAGTCAAAAAATCCTGGAGAATCTATGAAATTTATTTTAAAGTCATTATATTCAATTGGAATTATTGATGTTTGTAGAGAAATGTTTCTTTTCTTTTCTTGTTTTTCGTAGTCAGAAACAGTGTTGCCACTTTCTGTCTTACCTTTTTTATCTATAACTCCGGTCTTAAATAAAAGGGATTCAGTAAGTGTTGTTTTACCTGCACCCGAATGCCCTACCAAGGCTAAGTTCCTGATATTAGATGTCTTATAATTTTTCATAATATATCTCCTTTTGGACTTAAATCTATTTGTTAATAAAATGTCCATTTTAATATTTATACTAATATTATATAGTATTTGACCTAAAATATCTACCCTTTAGAGAAAATGTTTTCACTTATTGGGAAAATAAAACTCCCAAGGCCCGGGAGTCTATTTTTTAAATTTCTTTTTCACATAATCCCACACAGTCAAAGACCTCCTTAGTTTATCATCTGGAAGGTATTTGTTAAGGGCCCTTAGTATAGCCTTATTTTCTGGGCTATTAAAGATAAAGTCGCCGCTTGTTTTGGTGTGGATAGCAAATCTTGTAATTTTTTTATTAAAGATTACCGATGCTGTTACCATTTTGATTTCTGTGTAGGGTATCTGGATAAAGTCTCTTACGTTTTTTTCGTTGTAGTATTCTATAGCCTTATTACCCACAAGGAGGTCTCCACGACTTGTAAGACCTCCTAGGTAATTTGCCTTAGCTTTAAAGTCTATCTTAGTATTTTGACTTTGAACCATTCTTACATTATGCCAAAGTATCTAGCAATTATACCTATGATGAATAGGACAATGATTATTGCTATTGGTGATACGTTTTTCTTTAGCAATTTACAAATACCAAGTGTTAGTAGTAGTGGTACAAGTCCTGGTATTAGTGAGTCTAAGTTTTGTTGAAGGGTTGTAACCTTGACTGGATCTAGGGCTGTAGGTCCTATATCAGCAAATTGTTTAAGGGCTTGTTGGATTCCTTCTGCTCCAGCAGGAAGTGCTGCCCAATCAATGTAAGAACCTGGTTGTTGGGTAATTTCTGCTACATTTACTGCAAAGTTGATTGATACCCATCTTTGTACTAGGGCACCGATTATAAACATACCAAGGATTGATGCCATAAGGGTAATCCTACCTAAAAGTCCGCCTGAAAGGTCTTTTGTGATTTCATTACCTGCTTTATAGCCCATTTCTTGGGTTTTCCATTCGAATACCATTCTAATTGCATTCCAAAGAACGAAGAATAATAGCGGTCCCACGATTGATCCTGAAAGGGCAAAAGATGCACCTAGGGCTCCTAAGATTGGACGAAGGGTAAACCAGAATACTGGGTCACCTACACCTGCTAGAGGTCCCATCATACCAACCTTCACACCTTGGATGGCAGCATCGTCAATGTGAGTTCCTGCTGCTCTTTCTTCTTCCATAGCAAGGGTTACACCCATAACTGGGCTTGATACGTAAGGATGGGTGTTGTAGAACTCTAAGTGTCTTTTTAGAGCTTCTACTTGGTCTTCTTTTTTTGTATATAATTCTTTGATAGCTGGGATGATTGAGTATGCCCAACCACCGTTTTGCATTCTTTCGTAGTTCCAAGAACCTTGAAGGAATTGGTGACGCCACCAAACTTTTTTACGAGCTTCTTTAGAAAGAAGTACTTTTTCGTTATTAATAATATCTGTCATAGCATCTCCTTAATAATCATTGATTATATCGCCAAGTGGGTCGCCTGATCCGGCGTTTCCACCTGTGTTAGATGTAGCAAGGCTCTTTAGGGTCATGTAAATCATAGCAAGAACAACACCTATAACACCTAGGGCTATTAGGGTTAGGTTTGGAATAGCTGCGATAACAAAACCAAGGGCAAAAAATGGCCATGTTTCTTTTGTACTCATCATGTTGATAACCATAGCATAACCTACTGCTGCTACCATGCCGCCGCCTACTGCCATACCACCTGTTAGCCAGTCTGGCATACTGTTAAGCTGTTCTGTTACAACTGCTGGTGAGATAAAGCAAAGTGCTATAGCTGGTATAAGGATACGCAATCCTTGCATAACTATTGCCATCCATGATAGGGCTTCAATTTTCTTGAAATCAGCATTTTCTGCTGCTGCGTCCATACCGTGAACTATTGGAATAGCAAGAGTTCTTGCAATCATTGTTAGGAAAAGTCCTGCTACTGATAGTGGGATTGCAAGGGCTATAGATGTATTGATTGCGTTTGTAGCATTGGTATCCCCACCTTCAAGGGCAAGGACCATGATTATAGCTGAAGCCACTGATGCTAAAGCCGCATCTGGTGCTACTGCCGCACCTACGTTTGCCCAACCTAGGGCAATCATTTGAAGTGAACCGCCAAGTATGATACCTTCCTTAAGGTGGCCAGTTACAAGACCTATAAGGGTACATGCAACTACTGGTTGGTGAAATTGGAATTGGTCCAAGATACCTTCACAACCTGCAAGGAAAGCTACTATGCCGATTAAAATAATATTAATAATACTCATAATATCTCCTATTTATTTAATTCGTTTTTAGCTTTTGTAAGTAAGTGGTCAAGGTTTTCAGCCCTGTCAGCTGGTACCTTTCTAACATCAAACTTTATGCCTTTTTCTTTTAGTTTTTCTAAAGTTTCTACATCGTCTTTTCCCATAGCAAGAGCGTTTGTAACAACAGCCTTGCCCTTAGAGTGGGCCATAGATCCAAGGTTGACTTCTGTAAGTTCTCCACCACCTTCTACATACTCAAGTACATCTTGTGGTGTTTCGAAAAGAAGCATAACCTTTGTTAGACCAAAACGTGGGTCCTTGTCAATTTCGATCATCTTTCTTACAGGTACAACGTGGACCTTAACTCCTGGAGGAGCTGCCTCCATGATCATTGACTTACGAAGTTCATCGCCTGCTACCTTATCAGATACAACGATAATCCTGTCTGGTCCAACCTTCTTTGTCCAAGAAGTTGCAACTTGTCCGTGAAGTAGCCTTGTATCAATTCTGGCAAGACCTACCTTAATCTTACCATCGCCAAGAACTGTTCCCTCAGGAATAGCGCCTCCTACCATCTTTTCTTCTACTTCCTTATCAGCAACCGCATCTTCTGCAGTAGCTTTCACCTCAACTGGGTTTACAGATTCAGGTTTGCCCTTGATACCTTCCTTGGCACTATTGATAATAACCTTTGCTATATCATGAGAAGACTCTGAAGTAAATCTTTCAGATAAGGCTTCGATAACCATTGGCAGGTTAAGGCCTGCTACTATAGCCCACTTGTCTTCGTGGCCGTCTAAGACAGCTGAAGCTTGGTTAAAAGGTGTGCCGCCCCATAGGTCACATAAGAATAGAACTTGATCTGAATCGACTTTTTTGATAGCCGCTTCAAGATTTGCCCTAAACTCATCAGGACCCATAGAAGGCTTAAGGACAACTGCTTCAAATTTTTCTTGTGCTCCAAAAATCATTTGAGCAGATTCCTTGATTCCATCTGCAAAAGCCCCGTGGCTTGCAAGGATGATTCCAACCATAACATCTCTCCTTTCCTTTGTTCCTGGAATAATTCCAAGTATTTTTCGACTTAAAATACTATGGTTTTTGTATTCTAAGTCCTATATTGATTAGTATCTCCAATATAAAGACGATTTAAAACCAATCTAGATTCCCCTTATAATTATTACCAAAATAAATCTACATACTAATAAGAAATAAAATCGCCTTTGTATTGGTTTTGACACTTAAATCACACTTTTATTATAACACACTAACATAAAATAGAAAAAGTTTTCTTAGTCAATTTCAAAAGCAAAATCGAATTCTTTTTCTAAACTAATCCTCACTATCAGCTGGGAAGAAGATTCCCGCTTCTATTCTCGCTTGGCTTAGGACTTCTGATGTAATTAGGGTCACATCCTTAAGCTCATCCACCCTTTTCTTATCTCTATTTCTAATAATTTCTTCAAAGGCTACAAATTCATAGTGAAGTCTTGATTTATCTGCATTTTCATTATAATCTTTATAATCTCCGCCGGTTTTTTTGATTTTGTAGGATCCGAAGTTGTTTAGGGCATCTGGGATTTCGATTGTCCCGCCCTCTGCCTGGATGGTATTTAAAAATCCTGCCGAAGAATCCTTAGCACCTATAGAAACCACTTTGAAATCATCATAATCAAGGACACAAACTCCTGATGTATCGATTGATTTTTCAATGTTTGGATAGTATTTTACATCGCTTGGCTTGCCAAAAAGATTTACCGCATAGTCGATATTATAAATATTTAGGTCCATAAGGGCCCCACCTGCATTTCCAAGTGAAAAGGCTGGAGCGATATCCCCCTCCTTGAACCTATCATACCTAGATGAATACTGGGAGTAATTGAAAGATACAATTTTGATCTTGCCAAGCTTTGATAATTGTTCTTTGACCTTGACAGCATTTGGTATAAAGCGGTTGGACATGGCTTCTAGGACAATGAGGTCCTTATCTTCTGCCTTTTTGAAAATCTTAAGGGCCTGGTTGATATTGGCTGCAAATGGCTTTTCGCAGATGATATCCTTACCATAATCTAAGGCCTTATCCATAACCTCATAGTGGAGATTGTTTGGAAGGGCCACATATACCACTTCCACTTCCTCATTTGCCAGAAGTTTTTCATAATCTGTATAGTACTTATCTATCTTGTACTCTTCTGATAAGTTCTTAAGTTTTTCTTCACTCCTAGGAGTCGCTGCAATTGCAACTAGGTCAATTCCATCTATTTCATTAATAAAAGTTAAAACTTCCTGGGCAATCTTACCTGCCCCTATAATTCCTAATTTCATAGCCAATCCTTTCTGTCATTTATTTTCTAGAATCTCTCATACTAATTAATACCCATTACTATTATTTTATTAGTAAATTTTTCCTTACTAATACTTAAGTCACATTAGAGTATAGTAATTTAAATGAATAATATTAGAAAAGGACTTACTATGATTAAAAATTATGAACTAATAAAAAAAGAAAACTTTGATTCCCTAGGAATTGAGGCTTTCCACTATAAGCATATAAAAACTGGGGCAAATGTAATTTTTGCCAAAAAAGACGATACTAACAAGACTTTTGGGGTTGGTTTTAAGACTCCACCTACAAATTCCAAGGGCATGGCCCATATTATGGAGCACTCTGTCCTAAATGGATCAAAAAAATACCCTACCAAGGACCCTTTCATGGCTATGGATTCTTCAAGTCTACAGACTTTTTTAAATGCCATGACCTATCCAGACAAGACGGTTTTTCCAGTATCTTCTGAAAATGACAAGGACTTTAAAAACCTAGTTGATGTCTATACTGACGCAGTTTTTGCTCCCCTTGTCCTTGAGAAAAAAGAAATCCTCGACCAGGAAGGCTGGCACTTCGATATCGATGGCGACAAAGTTGTGGGAGTATCAGGTGTGGTTTATAACGAAATGAAGGGAGCTCTTTCAGATCCTGAGTCAATCATATATAATGATGTGATTTCTTATTTATATAAAAATAGCCCTTATGAATACGAATCCGGTGGCAATCCTGTTGACATCAAGGACCTTTCTTTTGATGAATTTGTAGACTTTTACAAAGGCCACTACCACCCATCAAACGCCTATATTTATTACTATGGAAATATAAAAAATATAGAGGACTATTTGGCTGACCTTGACCGTGATTACCTATCAAAATACGACTACAAGGACTTAGACCTAAGAATTGAAGTTAAGGAAAATATTTACGAAGATATTATCGAATCAACCTACCCAGCAAGCGAAGAAAAGGAAGACGGATCCTATCTAACCTACGCCATGCTCACCAACTCCGCCCTAGATATCAAGGAAACTCTCACTGCTGCAATCCTTGTAAATACGCTTTTTAATATGGATTCATCAAAAATTAGAAATGAAATCCAAGAAAAGCTAGCGCCTGATTATTTCTATGCAAGGTCAACCTACGGAAATAGGTCAGGACTTATAATCCAAGCCCAAAAGACTAAGGATTCAAAGATAAATCTCTTTGAAGAAATAATAGAAAGAGGCCTAGAAGAAGCGGCAGAGGGCCTTAATAAAGAAGCCTTAAGATCTGCCTTCTCCCTCTTTGATTTTGCCCAAAG
>JBHWRC010000028.1:0-28449 GCA_043426375.1 Anaerococcus sp. | reverse complement strand
AAGAATTCCAGCAGGAAAATATTTGAAACTTAATAAATTAAAACAAATCCTAAAGGCAAATCCTGAAGCAAGCGATGAGGAGATTTATAGGATTCTAGAAAATGAGGGGATTAACAAAAAACAAGCAGATGATCTTTTCCTTATAAATAGAAACCAAGTCAACTCCACATCCCTAAACATCAACCTAGATAGCGAGGACTCGACAGGTGATGAGCTAATGGACATGGTAGGAGATGAGTCTACACCTGTAGATATGCTTATTCTTGAAAAAGATATGGAAAACTTCCTCATGCAAGCCCTAGATCAGCTTACAGATAGGGAGAAACAAATCATAATCTACAGATACGGCCTAGACAACGAAAAACCAAAGACCCTAGAGCAGATAGGTTCGATTTATGATTTGTCACGTGAAAGGATCCGCCAAATCGAAAACCAAGCCCTAGGCAAACTAAAGGATTATTCAGATTCAATAGGATAAAATAAGCGTCTTTTTATAGGCGCTTTTTTTGTGATTTTTTTCTTAACAAGTAAAATATTTAGGACAGATTGATATAATATTTAATAAATAATTATGAAATGAAATTTATTATTTATGCTTGTAAAATAATACAAAAAAGGAAGTGAAATATGATTGAGGTTAAAAACTTTTCAAAAGAGTACAATGTAGGCAAAAAAGCTGTAGACGATATATCTTTTGAAGCCAGAGATGGTGAAATATTTGGATTCTTAGGACCAAATGGGGCTGGCAAATCTACTACAATTAAGTCTATTGTTGGCATAAACTCTAAGACTTCTGGAGAAATTACCATAAATGGTCTAAGACTTGAAGATGAGCCAATGGAATATAAAAAACAATTTTCCTATGTGCCAGATAATCCAGAATTATTCGAAAATTATTCAGGAAATGAATATATAAACTTTGTTGCGGATATCTATGGGATTGATACAGAAACCAGAAAGGAAAGGCTAGATTATTACCTAAACTATTTTGACATCAGGGATGCCATGAAAGAGCAAATCTCAACCTATTCACACGGTATGGCCCAAAGACTTGCCATTATCGGTGCCCTCCTTCATGATCCACAGGTTCTAATCCTTGATGAACCCATGGTAGGTCTTGATGCCAAATCATCCTATAATCTTAAACAAATCCTAAGGCAAAGGGCAGATTCTGGCAAGTGCGTCATGTTTTCAACCCACGTCATGGAAGTTGCCCAAGAGCTTTGCGATAGGATTGCGATTATCTCAAAAGGTAAGATTATAGCCATGGGAACATTTGATGAGATTAAGCATACTGCCAACAAAGATGGGTCTTTGGAACAAATCTTCTTGGAGCTTACCGATGAATAAGTTAAATATTTTTACAATAGCAAAATATGCCTTTAAGGAAGAACTTTTTCCCTTCATGCCAAAAAAAATTGTTCCTAACATGCCAAAATCCTACCTAGGAAGGCTAGTTCTCCTTCTTTGGACCTATGTATTTTTTGGTTTTATTTTTACAGGTATCTTTAAGGGATCTGCCATGCTTTATGTGGGAAATGATATGGAATATATGTATTTTGTGACCTTTGCCATGTCGATAACCCTCATGATTTTCGTATTTTACCTGCCACAAATTCTATCAAGACTGTATACTAAGGGAGCTATTGAAAACTACCAGACCATGCCAGTTAGCGAAGGGGAGCTTTTCCTTGGCAAGCTTTTTGGTGGAGTTTTCGGGTTTTTTGATTTTTTCCTATACTTTTGTATAGGACTTTTCATATATTTTGTAGAAGCAGGCTTTGATCCATGGGTCCTAGTTATGGGGATTATTTTGTATTTCCCAATGATTTTCCTACCTTATGGGATTTTATCCTTAGTACTTCTCCTTTTAAAGAAGTTTACAAATGTAAATAGGCACGAAAAACTAGTAAAGACAATCGGCTATCTACTTATGTTTGCCATGATGGCAGCCATATATTACTTCTCATTTTCTGCATCAAATCCAGATAACATTGAGGGTATTAATGTCGATGTAAGTCAGGTTACAGATATATTGGGAACTGTTTCAAATGTATTCTTTAACGCCAAATTCTTTGGTCTAGCCCTTGCAGGGACTATGAAAGAAAGGATGATTTTTACAGGACTAATCCTTGTGTTGGCCTTTGTAATCGGCTTTATTTCCTATAAGCTAGCTAATAAATTTTATTATGAGGCAGTCTTTGATGAACACCTTGATACTTCAAAAAAGGAAGTAAAGGCAACTAAAGATGTCAAAATCGAAGCAGGAAGCCAATTTAAGGCGATATTCAAAAAGGACCTTAAGACCTTATTTTCAAATATAATATTTTTGGCAAGTCCTATAAGTATGGCCCTTATCTTAATAGTAATGGGCTTTGGTCAAGGTAAGGTCATCATGAAAGAAGTGGGGATTGATTTTTCTAGCCCAGAATTTCTGCTAACAGTATTTTTAATATCCCTAGCACTCGGGCTTTTCATCTGGATTAATGGAGGTATTGCAAATACTTCCCTATCTAGAGAAGGAAGAAGTTTCTATCATTTCCAGACCATGCCAATTGACCCTAAAACTCACATGAGAGCAAGGTTTTTATCATCTTACCTGCTAGTCCTAATTGTTAATATTGTAATTGCAATAGCCTATATGGTTATATTTAAACTGAATATCCTTGCAGGCCTTGTAATTTTTGTGGGCCTATCTATATCAGCAGCCTTTGCAACAATGCTTAGCCTTTACTTTGGAACTTTTATGATAAATACCACTTGGAAGAAACCTCAAGAAATCCAGCAAGGTGGCGGGCTTAAGGCTGTAGGACTTTATCTAGGATCTATGCTTATTATGGCTATACTTGGTGTAATTGTCTTTGCCATAACAGAATACACTGACAACATATTCCTAGGAGCAGGAGTTGCTTTTGCCCTTGTATTAGTAATCACAATCCTTATTATAAGAGCCTGTATCAAAAAATATACAAAGGGCTTTATGGATGTATAAAATAAAAACTCAGCTTTAAAAAGTTGGGTTTTTTAGTATAGTAAAGTTATCAGAAAGGATAAAAAATGGAATATCAAAAACCCTTTATTTATATAGATACAAATTTTAGTCCGGCTGATGGACTTTTTATAAAAATGGCTCTCGATTCCTTTGATTTTGAAATCGTAGGATTTTCAGCAAATAAATCCTATATGTCAAGTGCTTCTGCGGGAGAAAATATACTTGGACTTGTAAATAGCGAAGACTTATATTTAAGTGTTGCAAAAAACTATGACGATAGAAAATCAAAACACGATGAGGAAATCTTTGCCCCTCGTAAAGACTACCTAGAAGATATGGATGCTTATGAAAACTTGTACGATTTGGCATCAGACTGTGGTAGGCTTGATATAATAGCGACAGATGACCTATCAAATGTAGCCAAGGCCTACCGTGAATTTGAAGACTTCGTAGACTATATAGACCACATATTCTTATCGATTCCTAGTCTAAAGTCCCTATCAAAAGAAGACCTAGCTGATTTGGATTTGATTTTAAACTCAGGCATAGAATTATTTATAATTGAGGAAAAGTTTGCCAATGACTTTATCCTAGATAAAAATGATTTGAAAAATATTATAGAAAACCATCCACAAATGGCAAAACTTCTAAAATCCTATGATGAAGAGCCTCTCACAGGTGCCCTTCTTCTCTACCTATCCCAAAGTCCAGAAGCCTTTATCTTTGAAGAGGCAGGTCTTAGGATAAATTTTGACGAGAAAACTTTGGACCAAGCTTCAAATAGGCAAAAGGCCTATCTTGTAAACAAGGTCAATGAAGAGAGTTTCTACGATTATCTAAGGGGAATTTTATGCTAAAAAAACCTGGACTAAGGATTATTAAAACTGGCCTTGCCGTAATAATCTCTCTTATTATATCAGAACTAAGGCCAGGAAATGGCCTAGCCTTTTATGCAGCAATCGCTGCTGTTATTTGTATGCAGCCTAATGTAAACCAAACCTTATCTAAGGGGATAAATAGGGTTATCGGGACTATTTTCGGTGGTTTTGTAGGTCTAATTTATCTTATAGCCGTACCTGAAGGATCAATTTCACTTATGGTTGACTATCTTATAATAACTTTTGTGGCAACCATAATAATTTGGATTATGGCAAGCTTAAATCTTAAAGATGCTGTTTCAATTGCAGCCATAGTTTTCTTGTCTATAACTATCAACCATGCAAATGACCCAGCTGGTCTGCCTTTGCCTTTAGCATTAAACAGAACTTTGGATACCTTGATAGGTGTCCTTGTAGCGATTTTCGTAAATTATATAGATTTTAAATTAAGAAAATCCTTAAAGCCTAGTTAAAATGGCTTTGAGGATTTTTTTAAAAATTTTTTGAATATCCTTAATAAGTTAAAAAAATTCATCATTGGGAAAATGATAACAAGTTATAAATTTCAATACTTATAAAAATTTAAGTCAAAACATTTTAACAAATATATTTGACAATGTGATAAAGCGAGTATATAATTAGCACTATAATAAGATAAAGGAGTAACAAATGAAATCGATGATGAAGAAAATGACATCCTTGTTATTACTAATATTTGTATTTATAGGCTTAGTTGGATGTCAAAAAGTAGACGATAATGCAGAAGAAAGTCCTGCTCAAGAGATATCTTCTGAGGGAAATGCTAGTGACGATAAGGAAGCTGGCGAAGTAGCTGTAAATAATAAAGCTCAATTTGAACAGCTTAAAGAAGGCGAAGACTACCATATAGGTATAATAACTGGAACCGTCTCTCAAGGTGAGGATGAGTTTCGTGGAGCAGAAGCTGCTATAGAAAAATATGGCAAGGCTTCAGAAGGTGGAGTTATAGCTCACGATACATACCCTGATCAATTTGAGGCAGAGATGGAGACAACTATTTCTAAGATTAAGGCAATGGCTGACGATCCTCTTATGAAGGCAATTATTGTTAACCAATCAGTTCCAGGTACAACTGCAGCCTTTACAGAAATAAGAAAATCTAGACCAGATATCCTCTTGGTTAACCTTACACCTCAAGAAGATATCCTAATGACTTCAAAGGTATCAGATTTAGTTGTAGATGCTGATAATATTTCAAGAGGCTACAGAATGGTTCTAGCAGCTAAGAAAATGGGCGCTAGTAAATTTGCCCACATCACCTTCCCAAGGCACATGGCAATAGAAACTCTTGCCATTAGACGTGCTATCATGGAAGAAGCTTGTAAAGACTTAGGTTTGGAATTTATTTCCCTAAATGCACCAGACCCAACAACAGATATCGGTGTACCAGGTGCCCAACAATACCTAGCTGAAAATATAGGACCATGGATTGAAAAATATGGCAAAGATACAGCATTTTTCACAACCAACGACGCCCTTACAGAACCACTCCTAAGAGGGGTTGCAGCAGGCGGAGCAATCTTCGTTGAACCAGACCTTCCAAGTCCAATCATGGGTTACCCATCAGCGTTCTCTATAGGTCTTGATGATATAGCAGGCGACTGGCCAGCAATCCTTAAGAGAGTTGAAGAAGTGGTTGTAGAAAAAGGAGGCGAAGGCAGAATGGGTACATGGGCATATTCGCTAGGATATACCAGTACAGTAGCAGCAGTTGACCTAGTTATAGACGTATTAAACGGCAATGCTGATATTACAAACCTAGATGACATCAAAAAGGCTTTCGAAGCTAAAACCGATGGTGCAAGCTGGGCTGTATCAAACATGATCAACATGGAAAACGGAGAGGAACTTCCTAATTACGCCCTAGTTGCCCAAGATACTTACGTATTTGGTAAAGGCTACCTAGGCATGACAGAAGAAAAAGTTGACGAAAAATACAGAAAGATCAATGTAAACGTTGAAGATATGGTTGAAAAGCAAAAAGAATCCGAAGGAAAATTCGAATAGATTTTTGGCCTAAGGGGTGGAATATTTGCCACTTCTTAGGCTTTGCTAAGTAAAAGATAAGTGAGTTAGACATGTTAATGGAGATAAGAGGCCTAAGCAAAAGCTTTGGTCAAAATAATGTATTAAAAAATGTAAATTTTACTATTGATGAGGGAGAAGTTGTGGGCCTTGTTGGAGAAAACGGGGCCGGAAAGTCAACACTCATGAATATTATCTTTGGTATGGAATTTATAAAAGATACTGGAGGCTATGAGGGAGAGATAATCCTAGATGGGGAAAAAATCGACTTCAAAAAACCAACTGACGCCCTAAAGGCGGGTATAGGCATGGTCCACCAGGAATTTTCCCTTATACCAGGTTTTACTGTGGCTGAAAATGTGACTTTGAATATGGAAAACACCAAAAAAACTCCCATGTCAGCTGTCTTTGGAAAATCCTATGAATTGATAGATACTAAGGTCAATATCGAAGATACAGAAGAAACTCTTGATAAATTGGGGGTAGACCTAAACCCAAGTGAATATGTAAGCGAACTACCTGTTGGCCACAAACAATTTATAGAAATCGCAAGAGAAATTAAAAGAGAAAATATCAAACTTTTGATAATGGACGAGCCAACAGCCGTTTTGACTGAAAGTGAAGCGGACATCCTAATTTCTTCCCTCAAAAGACTTGCTGCCAAAGGTATTGCAATTATTTTCATCTCCCATAGGCTAAGGGAAATTCTAGATCTTTGCCACAAGGTAATCGTCCTTAGAGATGGAGAAATAGTTGAAGAGAGACCAGCTGCTGGCCTTAATATCAAGCAAATCGCGGGCTGGATGATGGGAAAATCAAATAGACAGGCTTACGTAGATGATGATAAAAGGGAAATTAACCAAGATGATGTAATTTTTGAGGCCCAAAATCTCTATGTAGAAATGCCAGGAGAAATGGTCTACGATGCCAATTTCAAGGTAAGACGTGGGGAAATCTTTGGTCTTGCAGGTCTTGCCGGCCAAGGCAAACTCGGAATCGCGAATGGAATTTTGGGAACATATCCAGTAAAGGGCAGGGCCATTTTTAATGGAGAAGAGCTTAAGCTTTCTGATACCAGCTCGATTTTAAAGAAAAAAATCGCCTTTGTATCCGAGGATAGGCGTGGAGTTGGCCTTCTTCTAGGGGAAGATATTGCCCTAAATATTGCCTTTAATGCCATGGAAGTTTTTGATAATTTTATAAAGAAGATTTTTACTTTCAAATTTAGGGACGATGAAGCAATTGTAGAAAATGCCAATAAATATATAGAAAGTCTTGCAATTAAAACCCAGGGGCCTGATGAACTTGTGGGAAGGCTATCTGGAGGTAACCAGCAAAAAGTTTGCCTGGCCAAGGCCTTTACCATGGAACCTGACTTGTTATTTGTATCTGAGCCGACTAGGGGAATTGACATTGGAGCAAAAAGGCTTGTCCTCGACTCCCTAAAAGAAGCCAACAGAGAAAATAATACGACAATAGTTATGATTTCCTCAGAACTTGAGGAACTTCAAGCAGTCTGTGATAGGATTGGCGTTGTCTGCGAAGGCAAAATCGTTGGCGTCCTAGATCCTAGTGCCAGTGCTGAAGATTTTGGTCTCTTGATGAGTGGAGAGGAGCTAGTAAATGAATAAAATCAAAGAATTTATTTCAAAAGTAGGTATAGCTAGATTCATAATAGGCCTATTTTTGCTAAGCTTATTTATAGCAGCTCCTGCCGCAGGAATCAGCATAAAAAGCTCTTTAGAAAACGTAATTGCAAGGTTTGGTATGTTTGCAATCCTAGTTTTATCCCTAATACCAATGATCGAAGCAGGCTGTGGCCTTAACTTCGGTATACCAATTGGAATAGTAGCGGGAATTTTAGGGGCAGTCATTTCCCTAGAATTTAATATTGGAGGCTTTGCCGGAATCTTTTTAGCCATGGCAATCGGTGCATTAATCGGTGTAGTTTTTGGTCTTATATATGGACTTTTACTTAACAAAATTATTGGCGATGAGATGCTTATTTCAACCTATATTGGCTTTTCTTTCACAGCCTTTATGTGTATAGCCTATGTATTTTTGCCGTTTAAAAACCCAGTTTCTGTCCTATCCTATGGTGGAACTGGCCTTCGTCAGCAAATCCCAGTTGGAGATTATTGGATGAAAAATGTTGAAAATGCTTCAGGGGGAGTCAAATCTGTGGGCTTACTTTCAGACTTCTTGGCCTTTGACCTTTTTGGAGTGAGGCTTCCGATCGGTATGCTCCTATTTTTCGCCCTCATGGGCCTCCTTGTTTGGGGACTATTTAGGACAAAGACAGGCACAGCAATGTCTGTAGTAGGTTCTAACTATGAATACGCAAAGGCAAGCGGTATTGATATCAAAAAGGTAAGGCTAAAGGCCATTATCCTTTCAACAGCTATAGCCGCTGTAGGCATAGTTGTCTACCAACAATCCTACGGCTTTATCCAGCTCTACCAGGCGCCAAAGTCCTTTACTTTTCAGACTGTAGCGTCAATTCTAATCGGTGGGGCAACCCTAAATAAGGCAAAAATTAGCCATGTTATAATCGGCACCCTCTTATTTCAAGGTGTAATTACTCTCACACCTACAGTTATAAATGGACTTTTAGCAATAGATATATCCGAAGTTATGAGGCTGATTATCACAAATGGAATGATAGTTTATGCCCTCACAAGGAGGATCGACAATGATTAAAAATAAATTTTCAACTAGACACCTTGTACCAATAATGTTTATGGTAATTTGCTTAATTGGCTACATTCTAAGCGGTGCCCAAATAGGATTTATTACAAGTGAGCTTGCAAACAGGCTTGTCCGCAATACCTTCCTAGTTTTAAGCTTAATTATACCAATCATTGCTGGTATGGGTATAAACTTTGGTATCCCTCTAGGGGCCATGGCTGCTCAGGTGGGCCTGATATTCTCCCAAGATTTAGGCTTTAAAGGCCTGCTTGGCATCCTTGTTGCAGCTGTGATTGCCCTTCCAATAGCAATTATCCTTGGAATTTTTTCAGGAAATGTCCTAAACAGGGCAAAGGGCCGTGAAATGATTACATCAATGATGCTTTCCTTTTTTATGCTAGGTGTTTATATGCTTGTAATCATGTTCTTAACAGGACCGGTTATCCCAATTAGAGATAAGTCAATGCTTCTTTCATCTGGAGTTGGAATTAAAAACTCAATTACACTTACAACTGCAGGTGCCCTAGACAATGCCCTAAAATATAGGATTCAAATCCCGCTTGGCCATGATCAAATTAAATTTGATATCCCAGTTTTAACAATTTTTATCATTGGTCTCTTGTGCGTCTTTATCACATATTTTAAAAAGACCAAGCTTGGGCAAAACATGAGAGCGGTTGGTCTTGACCAAGATGTTGCTAACAACTCAGGCTTAAATTCTGATAAGATTAGGGTAAAATCAATTGTTTATTCTACAGTACTAGCAGCCTTTGGTCAGCTTATATATTTACAAAATATCGGAACCCTTGCGACCTACGCAGGTCTTGACCAAGCGGCCTTATACGCTGCTGCAGCCCTTCTAGTAGGAGGCGCATCAATTCTTAAGGCTTCTATAGTAAACGCCATAGTTGGGACAGCACTTTTCCACTTGATGTTTATAATCATGCCTCTAGCAGGCAAGGAAGTTACAGGCGATGCCATGGTCGGAGAATTCCTAAGAACCTTTATATCCTATGCTATAGTTACAATATCACTTATTGTTCACGAATATAATAGGAAAAAGGAAATCAAGGAAAATAGGCTAAAGGCAATCGACAGGGAAAGTAAAATGGCAAAGGCTAGTGCCTAAAACAAATAATTTTCATATACTCTCAAGAGAAGCTAGGATTCTAGCTTCTTTTTGATTTCAAAAATAAGCATGAATTAGAAAATAAAAATTATGGGAATGCTAATTACTTTTAAATTTTATCTTCATTTCAACTTGGATTTCTACTTTAAAAGCAATAAAATTTAGATAAAAATTTCACAGTTTTCCTATTTGTGGTATACTAATTAAGATCCAATTATAAAAACTAAAAGGAGTAGGAATGAAAAAATTAACTACGCAGAAACTTGTTTACATGGCACTTTTTACAGCTTTAGTCTACATATTCTCAAGATTTTTCCAAATCCCAATTGTAACGCCTCTTGGTCAAACTAGGTTTCACTTAGGCAATGTATTTTGTCTATTATCAGGCCTACTTATGGGACCTATTTACGGAGGAATCTCAGCAGGATTAGGTTCTGCTTTTTTTGATCTATTCGATCCGGTATACTTTACAAGTGCGCCTATCACCTTTATTACTAAGTTTGCTATGGCCTTTGTAGCAGGTATCCTTTATAAAAAGAGAAAGGACCTTGTGGATACACCAAAGCTAATTATAGCAAGCATCTTAGGCCAACTAACCTATGTAATTTTATATTTAGGAAAGACTTTTATCAAAAATAAAGTGGTCTTAGGATTGACCATGGAAGCTACTATGGCTGAGGTCATTCAAAAAGGATCTGTATCTATGGTAAATGCTGTTATTTCTGTAATTATAGCGACAATTGTAGCTATACCTCTTCTAAAAGCAGTGAAATTTGAAGACTAAAACCATCTTTTGGGTAAATATAAGATAAGCTTAAGAAAAGAAAGGTAAGATATGGAAAGAAGAGAAAAAATATTTGGAGTTACATGTCCAAAATGCAATCACAAATTTGAAGAAAATTTACCAACTGCTATATTTTCAACAGGCGATGAAAACGAAAGTATAAAGGCCGGGGACTTTGCAGGACTTACATGCCCTTCTTGTGGCAATGAATTTATCCTAAACTACCGCTTTGCCTACACAGACGAGATAAACCAATTTATGATTGTAAATGACCCGGCCTTTGTGGATAGGAAAGCGAGGCTTGCTTTTTCTACATCTCTTGGCTTAATTGGGGCAGCAAGAAAAAACGAGCTTATCAAGCATACCCTAAGGATCACTTGCAATTATGATATGCTTAGAGAAAAAATCGCAATCTTAGAAGCTGGCCTTGATGATAAGATAGTTGAGCTTATGAAACATTTTCTTATAAATAGCGAAGATTTTGCCTACAAGGCGAGTGATATCAAGGAGATGACCTACAAGGCAGACGGGAAATTTTACCTAACAACCCATCTAAATGTAGGCTTAAGTCTTGATTTTTCTGATGTGCTTTATAATACTATAGCAAACAACTATTCTGAGTTTCTCAAAAAAGATATGGAAATCTTGGTAGACAGGGCTTGGGCAGAGAAGTTTTTGGCGCAAGGATAAGGGCTAATGTTTTAGCTTTTGATAAGTTGTTGAGGAAGTCAATTAACGAATGAAGTGAGGAAAAAATCATAAATTAGAAAAAATTCAAATTTATAGAAATATCCACACACAAAGGGCTAAGGCCCTTTTTTTATAGTAAAATTATGCAAATATACCTAAGTAATGAAAATAAAAGAAAAACTGTATATGATATTTTAAACATTTTTTATGATCAAAAGGATTTTGATTTTGTAGATAAAAAGGAATTAGCAGATATAGGAATTTATGAATCTCATTTGATATATAAGGGTGAAAAGATCGTTTTTTCAACTAATAATGAATTGAAATCTTATCTTTATGATATTTTGTCAGAAGAAAGAAAATATAAGTCACCCTGGGGGACGCTTACAGGATCTAAACCTTCAAAGCTTTTGAAAAATAAAAGTTTGGAAGAAATAAAATCCACTTATAAGTTGTCAGATGAAAAGCTAAAGCTTTTAGAAAAAGTCAAGGAAAACCAAGATAAGCTAGATTTATCTCCAGATGATTTTAGCCTCTATATCAACATTCCCTTTTGTCCGACTAGGTGCGATTATTGCTCATATCCAACCCTAATCGGCTCCCACCATGATAAGGGCCTTTATGTGGATTATCTGGTAAGAGAAATAGAAGAGATAGACCTTCCGTCTAATCTTGATGCAATTTACATTGGTGGTGGGACTCCATCTTTTCTGACCCATTCAGAGATCAAAAGAATCATTTCTGCAATAAATGAGAAATTTTCCTACAAGGAATTAACATTTGAAGCAGGTAGGGAAGATACACTTGATAGGGAGAAACTATCAATATTAAAGGCTGGCGGTGTTTCGAGGATTTCCCTAAATCCTCAGACCTTTAATAGAAAAGTCCTCCAAAACCTGAACAGGGATATAGATATAGAGCATTTCATAGATATTTATTCCTATGCCAAAGAATTAGGTTTTATAGTAAATATGGATTTCATAATCGGCCTTCCTGGGGAAGATTTTGAAACCTTTGGGAAAAATTTTGATATTTTAGAAAGACTCCTTCCAGATAATATCACCTTCCATGCCCTTGCCATAAAATCTGGGTCTAAATACAATGAAGCGGACAAAACTGGAGAGAGGGAAGAATCTCTAAAAATATCTGAAAAAATAACTAATTTTACTAAAGACATGGCCTATGAAGCATATTATCTCTACAGGCAAAAAAATATAATTTCCAATTTGGAAAATGTTGGCTACCAAAGAAATAATACAGCCCAGAGGTATAATGTAATCATAAATGAAGAAATCGCATCTATTGTTGGTCTAGGTATGAATGCAAATTCCAAACTAATAAAAGGCGAAAAGTTTAGAAATCCTAGAAATCTCAGAGATTATTACCAGGATTTTGATAAGAATCTTGCCGCTAAGAATGCGATGATAAATAAGATAAGGAGATAAAAATGGAAAAAAATTACTCTGAAATAGTTTTAAAATATTTTAAAGAACTTGCACAGATTCCGAGAGAATCTGGCAACGAAAAAGAAGTTTCTGACTTTTTGGTAAACTTTGCCAAAGAAAGAAATTTGGAAGTCGTGCAAGATGACGCCCTAAATGTAATTATTAGGAAAGACGCAAGCGAAGGCTACGAAGACCACCCAATTGTTGCTCTTCAAGGCCACATGGACATGGTTTGTGTCAAAGAAGAAGGATCAGACCACGATTTTGAAAAAGACCCAATCAAGCTAATCGAAAAAGACGGCTGGATTACCGCAGACGGGACAACACTTGGGGCTGATAATGGTATAGGTGTTGCCTTTGCTATGGCAGTCTTAGATGATGATAGCCTAAAACACGGACCAATTGAAGCAATAATTACAACAGAAGAAGAAACTTCAATGGGAGGAGCTGGAAAGCTTGACCTATCACAAATTACGGCTAAATACCTACTAAATATCGACTCCGAAGAAGAAGGAGTCCTTACAATTGGTTGTGCGGGCGGTCTTGATCTAGAAATCGAATTTGACAAGGAATACGAAAAAGCAGAAGGTGAATTCATTGAAGTAGGCCTAAAGGGCTTTGCAGGCGGCCACTCAGGTATGGAAATTGATGAATTTAGACTAAATGCTAACAAAACTCTAGGCAGACTCCTAGAGGGCATAGAAAGCATTCAAATTGCAACAATTAACGGTGGTGTAAAAAGAAATGCCATCGCATCTTCTGCAAAGGCTATAGTAGCAGTTCCAAATAAGAGTGAGGCTATTAAACTTATCGAAGAAAGAATCGCTGAAGTTAAAAATGAATACAAAGACGTAGATCCAAAGGGAGAACTTTGGGTAAAAGAGGCGTCATTTGATGGCGAAGTCCTAACAAAAGACCTTTCAAAGAGAATAATTGACCTACTATTTGTAATCCCTGATGGCCTATACAAAAAGGTAGGAGATTCAATCGTAACAAGCTCAAATCTTGGAATAATCGAAGATAGGGATGATGTAATCTGGATTTCATCGATGTTTAGGTCAGAAATTGACTCACAAAAAGTCTACAAGGCAAATATCTCCAAAAAAATCGTAGAAAGCTTCGGGGGAAGAGCTGAAGTTACAAGTGAGTACTCAGGATGGCAAAGAGAAGAAAGCCCAATTATTGACCTTGCAAAAGAAGTATGGAAAGATGTTCACGGGGATAAAATGCAAGTTGCAACAACCCACGGCGGCCTAGAATGTGGTCTTTTTAAGAAAACCCTAAAAGATACAGAAATGATCTCCTTCGGACCAGAAATAGAAGGAGCCCATAGCCCAGAAGAAAGAGCAAACATCGAATCAATAGCAAATAATTATAAATTCTTAATAGAATTACTAGAAAGAATCTAAGACACAGAACAAAACCATCCTGTTTTTGAAACGGGGTGGTTTTTCTTTGGAAATTTTCGTGAAATTAGCCAGATGGATTGAAACTTTTGTTATATTAAAAAAGGTGATTATTACATTTAGGTGTTAACGAATGTATGACCAGAGCTAGCATTAAGTTGGACTAGGAGGTTTCTCGACCTCGCTCGAAACGTGGAATGGTGAAAAAAGCCAATTCTAAAATATTCATATTATATTTTTTTAAATCTAGTTAATATCAGCAATGTTTGACAAAGCTAAACGAGCCTGGTAACACTCATGCATCAAGACTAATTCTCTCATTTATCAAGTAATGATTTCTAATAGAGAATCCCGTTAAAAATTTGATTTGTTTGAGCGAAGCGAGTTATCAAATTTTAGGGATTCGATTATTAGAAATCTGTGGAAAAATACGTAAACCAATACGAAGTCATTACCTCTACCAATAAAGCTTGCTGAAAGCAAGCAACAATATTCGCCCTCTGCTAAGGAGCCGGCTGGGGGTGTAAGGAAAGGGAGGGTTTGGGAGGGAAGCGTTGAGGGACCATCCGGAAGGTCCCTTAGCGTCCCTCCCGATTACGAAGATTCAATTGTAAATAAAACAATAATTTACATTACCAAATTACGAAGCAAAAAATCCATAATTAAGATTCAATAAAATATCAAAAATACATCACAAAATAATAATTAATAAAATATAAATAAAAATAATAATCTATACATTAGATAAACAAGCAATCTAAAACAGCCTGGCTATTTAATCTAAAAAAATCGTTTGCAAATTTCTAAAATTATAGTACCATCTAAAGTAGGATGATAAATATTAAACAAAGGAGGTACTATGTACGAACAAAAAGTAACACTTTCTAATGAAATTGGTTTGCATGCTAGACCAGCATCAATATTCATAAGACAAGCTGTCCAGTTTCCCTGCGACATAACTGTTGAAAAAGCAGGAAGAAGTTATAATGCTAAGTCTATCATGTCAGTTCTGAGCATGAGTGCTTCTAAAGGCGATGAGATAATTATAAGAGCAGAAGGTGATCAAGCAGAAGAAGCTGTAAAAAGTCTTATCGATTTAGTTGAGAATAAATTGAGTGAATTTTAATGTACTTAATAATTAACGAGCCCAGGCTCGTTTTTTTGATTTTTTTAAGTATGTTGAATAACGCGACTTGTTTGATAATTCATAGCAAAAAGGTATGGTTTAAAGGAGCAAAAATTAGTAAAAGAGGTAGACAATGAGCGAATTATTAAAAATTGAAAATCTCCACGTTTCAGCTGGAGACAAAGATATATTAAAAGGTATAAACCTAAAAGTAAATAAGGGTGAAGTCCATGTTGTTATGGGTTCTAACGGATCTGGTAAATCAACATTAATGAATTCAATTATGGCAAACCCTGCCTATACTGTTAAAGAAGGAAAGATTTTCTTTGAAGGTGAAGATATTACAGACCTTAGCGTTGACAAGAGAGCTAGACTTGGCATCTTTATGTCATTCCAACATCCAGATGAGATCCCAGGTGTAAAGCTATCTGACTTTTTAAGAATTTCTGAAGAGCAAATTACAGGTGATAAGCCAAAGATTTTAGCTTTTAATAAAAAACTTACTAAGGAAATGGAAGAATTAAAGCTTGATTCAGGATATGCAAACAGATATGTAAATGTTGGATTTTCTGGTGGTGAAAGAAAGAAATCAGAAATTCTTCAAATGCAAATGCTTAGTCCAAAACTTGCCCTACTAGATGAGACAGATTCTGGTCTTGACGTAGATGCTGTAAGAATTGTTTCTAAAGGAATCAAAAATTTCTTAGATGGTGAAAAATCAGTAATCTTAATTACCCACCACAGAGAAATTTTATCAAATATCAAGGCTGACTATGTTCATATCCTAAAAGACGGTGTTATCCAAGAAACAGGCGGAGATGACTTAATGGATAAGATCGAAGAACAAGGTTACGAATGGGTGTAATATGAAAGAAATAAATATTGAAGAACAACTAAAGGAGATTGACCGAGGTTATTACGACTTCTTTAATGATTTTATATACTCAGATATTACTGAAAAGGGCTTAAATGCTGATATAGTAAATGAAATATCTGATAAGAAAAACGAACCAGAATGGATGAGGAAAAGAAGACTTAAATCTCTGGAACTTTTCGAAAAAATTGATAATCCATCTTGGGGTCCAGATTTATCAGAGCTTGATATGAATGACATCACAACCTATGTTAAGCCACCAACAGATAAGAAATCCACTTGGGAAGCTCTTCCAGAAGATATCAAAGATACTTTCGACAGGCTTGGTATTCCACAAGCTGAGCAAGAAAGTCTTGCCGGTGTAGGTGCTCAATACGATAGTGAAGAAGTCTACCACTCTATCCAAAAACACCTAGAAGACCAAGGTGTAATCTTTATGGATTTCACGACAGCTATTAGAGAGCACGAAGATTTGGTTAAGAAATATTTCCAAAAGGCAATTCCACCTACACTTCACAAATATGCTGCCTTACACGGAGCTGTTTGGTCAGGTGGGTCCCTAATTTACGTGCCAGAAGGAGTTAAGGTTGATATTCCACTTCAATCTTACTACAGGCTTAATGCACCAGGTGCAGGCCAATTTGAGCACACAATGATTATAGCCGAGGATAATTCAAGGGTTCACTTTATCGAGGGATGCTCTGCGCCAAGATACAACGTAGTCAACCTTCACGCTGGTTCTGTAGAAATTTTTGTCGGTAAAAACGCTGAAGTAAGATTTTCTACCATTGAAAACTGGTCAAGAAATATGTATAACCTAAACACTAAACGTGCCATTATCCAAGAAGGCGGCAAGATGATTTGGGTATCAGGATCCTTTGGTTCTAAAGTATCTATGCTTTATCCAACAAGCGTCCTAGCTGGAGAAGGCGCAAGATCAGAATACACAGGTATTACTTTTGCAGGTGACGGCCAATATATAGACAACGGTTGTACAATGATTCATCTTGCTCCTAATACCTACTCAACAGCTCTTACAAAGTCAATCACAGCGGGTACAGGCAAGTCTATGACTCGTTCACTGGTAGAAATGAGAAAGAACTCTGCCGGTTCTAAATCAACAGTGGACTGTGAAAACCTAATGATTTCAGAAGAAAGCCAATCAGATACAATCCCGGTACTCGACATTAGAAATGACGATGTGGACTGCGGTCACGAGGCTAAAATCGGATCTATTGACCAAGGACAAGTATTTTACCTAATGAGCAGGGGAATTCCAGAAGATGAAGCGAAATCAATGATTGTAAGAGGTTTTGCTGAGCCAATCTCAAAACTTCTGCCACTAGAATATGCTGTTGAAATGAATAACCTTATCGATATGGAATTGGAAGGAGCGAATGGCTGATGGCAAAAATAAATGAAATGAGAATGCCAACTTGGGCATATTTGGGCCTAAACAAAGCCGACTATGATTTAGTCGAAATTGAAAAACAGCCTTACAACATAGAATCTTCTGGCGAGAGCCTAACAGAAGTTGAACAAGCTTTTAAAGATGAAACTTTTGGCCTTGCTGAAGAGATTAAAAAAGAAAATAAAGACTTTAGGAATTTCTTCCAAAGTTTTGATATAAAAGAAGATAGGGACACAGAATTTATCAACCTAAAGCTTGATGATGAAAATAATATCCTTGTTTCAAATATTGAAATTAACGCAGAAAGTGGCACATCTTCATCATTTTTGGTAAACTTCTCTGATACAGCTAGTGATAAGATTTTTATCAACTCACAAATCTTAGTAAACTTAAAGGCTGATTCTAAGATTAAGCTTGTTGTTGTGGTAAACCTATCAGATAAGTCTACAAACCTAAATTCTATTGCAACAAGACTTGCTGACAGAGCTGAGCTTGATATTTCTTATATAGAAATAGGTGCAGAGAAATCTATGGTAAATATTAGAAACATCCTTAGAGGAGAAGAAGCAAAAGTAATAGAAAACGGTGTTTACTTCAAATCTGAAGAAGAATACCTTGATCTTATGGCTGTAAATGAACATTATGGCATGGAAACAGACTCTGATAGTTTGTTTAACGGCGCCTTAAAGGATAGGGCAGTCAAAAACTTCAAGGGAATAGTTGATTTAAGACGTGGATGTACCAAGGCTGATGGAAAAATCGGTGATTATTCTATGATGCTTTCAGATGAGGTTGTTAATAAGTCTGCGCCAATTCTTCTAAATGAAGAAAGAGAAGTGTCAGGTAACCATGCAGCTAGCGTTGGTAGGATTAATAAAGAGATGTTATTTTATATCATGAGCCGAGGCTTTAGCAAAAAGCAAGCAGAATCTATGATGCTTGAAGCAAACTTTGCCCCAGCCCTAGATAAGATTGAAGATACTGAACTTCGTGAAAAAATAGCAAGTCAAGTTCATAAACTAAATTCAAGGGACTAATATGGATATTAAAGAAATTAGAAAAGACTTTCCTTATCTTGATGGAGCCAAGGTTGGTAGGGATGTAATCTATTTAGATACAGCCGCAACTAGCCAAAAGCCACGCCAGGTTATAGAGGCAGTTGATTCTTACTATAAATACAAAAATGCCAACCCTCACAGGGGAGCACACTACCTATCATGGGTAGCTACAGAAGCCTACGAAAACGGCAGGGAAGTGGTCAAAGATTTCATAAATGCAAAATCAAGAAATGAGATTGTCTACACAAAGACCACCACAGAGGCAATGAACCTCCTTGCCTATTCATATGGACTTGATAATCTAAAGTCAGGAGACGAAATCCTAATTACAATCCTGGAACACCACGCCAACCTTGTTCCTTGGCAGATGGTGGCAAAGGCGACAGGTGCCAAGCTTGTTTATGTTTATTTAAAGGATGACGCTTCTCTTGATTATGAAGATCTGAAATCTAAGATTAATGATAAAACAAAGATAGTTTCTGTAACTGGCGCATCAAATGTGACTGGAGAAATTATAGATGTCAAAAAAATCATATCTTGGGCAAAGGAAGTTGGTGCAACAACAATAGTTGATGCAGCCCAGCTAATTGCCCACAAAAAGATAGATGTACAGGACCTAGACTGTGATTTCTTAGTATTTTCTGGCCATAAGATCTATGCCCCAATGGGAATTGGGGTTCTCTATGGAAAATATGACCTATTAGATAAGCTCAAACCTTTTAACCTTGGCGGAGATATGATAGAATATGTATATGAAGATTATTCAACCTTTGCCAAACCTCCTCTCAAATTTGAGGCTGGTACACCAAATGTAGGCGGTGTTTTAGGACTTGTAGAAGCTATAAAATATGTGGAAGAGCTTGGATTTGACAAAATCCATGCCCATGAGATGGAGCTTACCCACTATGCTTATGATTTAATTAAGGACATAGAAAATATAAAAATCATCCATCCGACAAGTGCAGAAGAAGGAGCTCTTATTTCCTTTACCTTCGATGATATCCATCCACACGATATAGCAACAATTCTGGATTCTAAAAATATAGCAGTAAGAAGTGGACACCACTGTGCGATGCCGCTTCACACCTATCTTGGAATCTCAGCGACCGCAAGGGCATCTTTTGCAATTTACAATACAAAAGAGGAAGTTGAAATTTTCGCAAAAAGCTTAAGAGAAGTTAGAAAGGTGATGGGACTATAATGGATATGCAAGAAATATACAGTCAGATAATCCTAGATCATTCAAGAAACCAAGCCAACAAGCATGATCTAGAAGATCCTGACATAAGAGAAGACGGCCACAATCCATCTTGTGGTGATGAAATAGTATTACAATTAAAACTTGACGGAGATAAGATAACAGACGCAGCCTTTACAGGTGATGGTTGTGCTATAAGCCAAGCGGCTACATCAGTAATGTGCGATATGCTTGTAGGCAAAAGTCTTAAAGAAGCTGACAAACTTGCCGATATTTATCAAAGGATGATTAAAAGAGAAGATGTGACAGATGAGGAACTTGAGGAACTCGAAGATGCAGTAGCCTTCAAAAATATCCAAAACATGCCACAAAGGGTAAACTGTGCCCTACTTTCTTGGAACACCCTAAGAGCAGTTGTAGATGAAAAAAAATAAGTTAGATAATTTAGAATTTTATACATCTGCCACTACAGCTGGCTTAGTTTTTATTCTAGCTATGTTGCAATATTCTAAGGGAAACAATTATTGGTGGATAATTCTAATTGTAGGCATCTTGATGAGTGCAAATGCCTACACCAAATATAAAAAAATAGAAAAAGACAATAGGTTTTAGTTTTGTTTGCAAAAACCTATATCAAATCAAGATAAATAGGAGTTTCAAATAATAATTGAAGAATTTTCCTATTTGTCTTATAATAGTATTAGCTAGGGGTGCTTTTAGCTGAGAGATGATTGCATCAACCCTTTAAACTTGTTAGGTTAAAACCTGCGTAAGAAAGCTGAGATTTAGAGTTTAAAGGCCCCTATAGGGGTCTATTTTTATTTATAATTACTTAAAGTTCAATATTTATAAGAGCTAAGGCACTAAAGGGGCATACCACCTCGGATATGGTTTCCCTTTACGTGCTTTTTTTTTACTCGAGGAAAATGTTGTTGAGGGTTTAATTTAGGAATTATTCGAATTTTAATTTGCCTTAGCTATGTGACCTAGTAAATAAAAATCATTAGGAGGGTTAAATGAAAAATAAACAAAAAATATTAATTTTAGTTACCCTGTCCATGTTTGTATCATAGGAGTGGTGATTTCACCTATTCTCAGATTTGAAGAATTCGCTCCAACAGCCCATTTTGTAAATGTGGTTTGTTCAGTCCTCTTAGGCCCATGGAATAGTTTGGCAAAGACGGTGATTACCGCCTTTATCCGTATGAGCCTTTTGAGTATTCCACCACTTGCCATTACAGGTCAAGTTTTCGGGGCTTTTTTATCAGGATTTTATACAGGAAGACTAACGGGTCAATCCTAGGCCGTGTAATTGGTGAGATAATAGGTACGGGCATAATAGGTGCCATCGCCTCATATCCAGTTATGACCCTAATTTGGGGCAAGGGAGATATAACTTGGTATTTCTACCTACCAAGCTTCCTAATAGCAATTATAATTGGAGGATCGGTTGCCTATATCTTTCTAAAAACTTTGCAAAGAGCCAAGGTCTTATCTCCTATTCAAAGAAATATAGGAGTAAATGTTTATGAAAAATCTAAAAAAGATCCTAGAGACTAGGAAAATATTAAAAGAAAAATCACCATTAATTCATTCCATAACTCATCCTATTGCTATTAATATGGCGGCAAATGCTATTCTTGCTATAGGTGGTCAGCCAATTTGTGCCGCCCATCCTGATGAGGTGGCAGAGATTGTGTCTATGTCTGACTCTTTGAGCCTAAACCTTGGCAATATCACAAGTGAGAGAATGGTCGCCATGGAAAGGGCAGCAAGGGCAGCGAATCAAAAAGAAATACCTCTTGCAATTGATATTGTAGGTGTAGGTGCATCAAGCTTGCGTTTTGATTTTGCAAAAAAGCTTCTAGAAAATATCCATTTTGATTTAATCAAAGGAAATGCTTCTGAGATAAGGGCCTTATCTATCGGAAAATCTTCTGCAAAGGGAGTCGATGTGGGAGATGCTGATAGGCTAAGGGGTGATAATATACAAAACCTTGCTATAGAAGCCAGAGACTTGGCTGTTAAATATAATTCGATAATCATAGTTACAGACGAAACTGACCTAGTAGTAGGAAATGATTTTTATATAGAAATAAAAAATGGGGTTGAAAATTTAAGTAGGATTACCGGGACTGGCTGCATGCTTACAAGCATAATTTCTTCTTTTTTGGCGGTAGCAGAACCTGTAGAAGCTGGACTTTTAGGCCTACTTATTATGGAAATTGCTGCAGAGAAGGTAGATAACGATAGGTTATATACATTTTTTGTAAATCTAATGGATGAAATTGGACTGGTTTCTAACGAGTAAATTATAGAAAAAGCGAAAATAAGGGAGGTAAAATTTTGAAAAAATTAAATCTTGTGACAAATTCTGATAAATATACTGAGGAAGAATTCTTAGAAAGGGTTGAATCGGCCCTAAAAGGCGGCGTTGACGTTCTCCAATTAAGGGAAAAAGATAAGACAGATCGAGAAATTTTAGACCTTGGAAAAAAGGTAAAGGATCTTTGTGATTCTTATAAAGTACCAATGCTAATTGACGATAAACCCCACCTAGCCAGGGGGATTGACGTTGGAGTCCACCTTGGAGCAGACGATATGCCGGTAGAAATGGAAAGGAAACTTTAGGGAGATGATGTCCTAATAGGAGCAACTGCCAAATCAGTTAAGGCAGCAAAATTAGCAGAAAAGAAGGAGCAGACTATCTAGGAGTAGCGGCAATTTTTGAAACCAAAACCCATGTTAAAACCAAAAGAACAAGCGTAGAAATCCTAATTGAAATAAAAGAAAACGTAGGAATAGATGTCTATGCCATAGGCGGCCTAAATTCCCAAAACGTCGATATTCTAGAAAATTCAGGAGTAGATGGGATTTGCGTAGTAAGGGCAATCATGGATAGCCCAAATGTAGAAGAAGATACTAGGAAATTAAAGGAAAAGATTAGAAGAATATTGTAAAAAAACATAAAAAGTGATGCTGTCAATTAGGAAAACTAATTAGTAGCACCACTTTTTATTATAATGGCAAATTATAGCTTTTTAGTAAGCAGGATGATTCAATAAAATATATATGAATATATTTATAAGCTTTGACTTATTTCACGAAGTAGTGAGGATACTTCTTACTTAGGATTAACATATCTTCAGTCAATTCACTTATATGTTTTTTTATCATTTTCGAAGCAGATTTTTCGTCTTTATTGATCATGAATTCTAAAATTTTTTCATGCTCTTTTATATAATTTTCCTCTCTAATATTTGCTTTGAGTCTTAATATCCTCATTCTAATCAAGTAAGAAGTATTATCATTAATTATTGATGGTATTTTTTTATAACCCAATTCGTCAAAAATCAAATTGTGAAATTTATTATCAAGATTTATTAATGCTTCAATATCATCTGTTTTGTGCAATACCTTTTCGGCACTTATTATCCTATTAAAAGATTCTAAGTTATCTAAATTATCTTTTTTACATACTTCAATTACAGCCTTTTCTTCTAGACTAGATCTTAAAAATAATAGCTCCTTACACATTTCAATATTTAAGTAGGAAATAAATGTTCCAATCTGAGGCTTGACATCAATAAGCATACCAGACTTTAAGTTTGTAAAAGCTTCTCTTACGGGAGTCCTACTCAAATCTAGTATCTCTGATATTTGATTCTCACTTATTTTTTCTCCTGGTTCTAAATTTAGAAATATTATATTATGAATCATATTTCTAATAACATAATCTTTTGTTTTTTCTTTATATTTTTTTTCTAATACTTTAAAATTCATTTTATACTCCATATATATTATATCAGATTTTTGAAATTGTCATAAAATACTTGACTTTTATTCAGGATAATGTTATCCTAATCTTAGAACAATACTAGTATACTAGTATTCAAGAAAAATGGAGGTTTTATGAAAGCAGTTAGAGTAAACAAGATAGACGATTTAGAAATTGTTGATTTAGAAGAATTACAAATTCAAGAAAACGATGACGTAAAGGTAAAAATAATGGCTGTAGGTATTTGTGGTTCAGATATTGGTATATATAATGGAACAAACCCTATGGCTCAATATCCAAAGGTTATCGGTCATGAAATGACTGGTATAGTCGAAGAAATAGGCAGTGATGTTACAAATCTAAAAGTTGGAGATCATGTTAGTATAGACCCGGTTATAAATTGTGGTGAATGCAAAAACTGTAAAAAGGGAAGAGTTAATATATGTGAGAACCTAAAAGTTAGGGGGGTACATGTAGATGGAGGTTTCCAAGAAAAAATTGTTGTTAAAGAGCACCAAGCACATAAAGTAGATTCATCAATGCCATGGAATAAAAGTGTACTTGTAGAGCCTTTTTCTATTGGTTTTCAAGCAAATAGAAGGGCTAATGTAGGTGAAGGTGATGTTGTATTTGTGATGGGGGCCGGAACTATTGGACAAACTGTTGGTAGAGTTGCCCAATATTTAGGAGCAAAAGTATTTACATCTGATATGGATCCAAAGAAGCTAGAAAGAGCAGAAAAATATGGAATGATTGGTATTGATGTAGGTAAGGAAGACCCTGCAGAAGTAATAAAGAAACACAATGACGGAAGACTCGCAGATGTTGTTATTGACGCAATCTGTACAACTCAGACATTTGAACAAGCAGTAAAATTAGCTGCTAGCGCAGGTAGAATTGTAAACTTAGGATTTTCTACAAAACCATCAGAAATATGTTCAGTTGATATCACATCAAAAGAACTTGACATAGTTGGTTCAAGATTAAGCAATAGAAGATTTCCAGAAGTAATTGAAGCATATAATTCAGGAAAATTGCCTTTCGATGACTTAATAAGTCACGAACTAAAATTTGAACAAGTTGAGAAAGCAATGAAAATGATTATGGATAGAGATATTTATACAGAAAAAGTTATTTTATTGCTAGACTAGTAGCTTATGGAGTATTTTATGAAGAAGAGTAAAATAATAGGTTTAATATTAACCATTGTATTGATGTTATCGTTATCTTCTTGTGAAAATGAGAGTGCAGGAAATGGAGGGCAACTTGTGAAAGTGGCAACAGTTGTTGCCCCTACGCATCCTGTCAACATTGCGATGAGAGAAGTATTTCTTCCTACTATAGAAGAAGAGACTGATGGTAAATACAATGTTCAATTATATGACTCAGGCAGACTTGGTGGTGAAAAACAACTATTTGACTACACAAGGTCAGGGATCATAGAGATAACCGCTGTGGGCACTGTTATGTGGTCAGAGATAGATATGATGGCTACACCTGATTTTCCTTTTATATTTAGGGATGTAAAGCATGCCAGAAAAGTTTATGAGGGAGAAATAGGTGATGAAATTGCTAAGTATCTTGAAGATAGAGAACCTCTTAAGTTTATGGCATGGGCACCTAATGGTGCTAGAGTTTTCTCATCATCTAAGGATTTAAGATCGGTAGAAGATTTTAAAGGTCAGAAGTTAAGAATGCCAAATAATCCAATCCACGTTAAATTAGCTGAGTCTCTAGGCGCTAACGTGGTAATTATGGATATGAGCGAGGTATTTACTTCTCTAGAACAAGGTGTAATAGATGGACAAGATAACCCATTATCAACATTTAGGCAAGAAGGCTGGTATACAGTTTCTAAAGATATTTATGAAACAAACCACATGGTATCTTCAATAGAGCTACTAGGAAATGATGAGTTTCTAGAAAGCCTTCCTGAAGAAGACAGAGAAATTTTTGAAAGAGCGGCAAAATTAACTGCTAAAAGAGCTTGGGATATATATGAACAGAGTATAGAAGATGATAAGGAATTCTTAGCTGAACAAGGGATAACTATCACAGAACCAACAGAAGAAGAATTCTCAAAAATGAGGGAAATGGCTCAACCAGTTTATGATTATCTATTTACTAAATATGACTGGGCAGAAGATCTTGTTGAAAGAATTCAAGAAGTGAAGTAGGGAGGATTAGATGAATAGTTTTAAAAAGTTTTATAAACTCATAGATATTTTACTAGGAATAATGATGGGTATAATGGTAACTTTTGTATTTCTTAATGTTATATTAAGATTTGTATTTAATACTGGCCTTGCTTCATCAGAAGAAATATCTAGATACACCTTTGTCTTCATAACATTTATTGGTGCAATCGTTGCAATGAGGGAAGGTGAACATCTAGCTGTTGATATGCTGGTTAAAAGATTTCCTAAAAAAGGACAAATTATATCAAGTATAATAGTCAACCTAATATCTCTGATAATGATGGTGATTTTAGTTCTAGGTTCAATAAAAATGGTTATACAAAGTAGCGGTGCTAGAACTGCTGTTTTAGGATTACCATTCCCATTCCTATACTCTATATGTATTTTATCAGGTGTTTGCATTGGAATACTAGCTGTAGAAAAAATATACAAGGATATTAAGTATCCAGAAGATTTTAAATTAGAGGAAAATGATTACATTGAAAAAGAATTTCAAGCGAGTCAACAAGAAGTTAAGGAGATAGACTAATGACATTAATAGTATTTATAATTTCGTTATTAGGATCGATGGCCATAGGTCTTCCTATAGCATTTGCCCTTATTTTTAGTGGAGTAAGCATGCTTGCTTATCTCAATGGTTTTGATGTGCAAATAATATCTCAAAATATGTTTAATGGTGCCGATAGTTACTCAATGATGGCTTTACCATTCTTCATGTTGGCAGGTGACCTGATGAATAGAGGAGGCTTAACAAATAGATTAGTAGATGCTGCTGGGGCCTGGGTTGGTCACTTTAGAGGTGGACTTGGTTATGTAACAATTATAGCTACTCTACTATTTGCAAGTATGGTTGGTTCTGCAGTTGCATCAACAGCAGCCTTAGGTGGTATACTAATTCCAATGATGGTCAAAGCAAATTACGATAGGGATGATGCGACAGGACTTGTTGCAGCCTCAAACTTATTATCACCAATAATGCCACCGTCCGCACCTATGATAGTCTTGGGAGTAACGGCAAGCATTCCGGTTTCTCATCTATTTTTAGCGGGTGTAGCACCAGCAATCTATATTTCTGCTGGCCTATCTATTATGTGGTTTATAGTTGCAAAAAAAAGAAATATAACTCCTTTAGAGAAAAAACCATTTAAAGAAAGGCTAAATGCATCAATTGAAGCTGTTTGGGCTATTCTAATGCCTGTTGGAATTCTTGTTGGTCTTCAAAAAGGTGTTTTCACACCGACAGAGGCAGGAGTTGTTGCTGTTGTTTACTCAATAATAGTAGGGCTATTTGTATACAAAGAATTAAAATTAAAGGATTTGGGACAAGCTTTGATTGCTTCAGCAAAATCAGCTGCCGCAATAATGTTTTTAGTTGCAGCATCGGCTATATCCTCGTGGGTAATGACTGTTGCTAATATTCCGGTATTGGTTTCAAATTTATTAAGCCCATTTGTAGATACACCAAGATTACTAATGGTTATTATACTAGGGTTAATATTATTGATTGGTACAACTATGGACGTTAATCCAACAATATTAATACTTGCACCAGTTGTTTTGCCAGTAATTAAAGAAGCTGGGATTAACGAAGTGTATTTTGGAGTTGTTTTTGTAATATCAATTGTAATGGGACTACTTACACCACCAGTAGGCACAGTTCTAAACGTTGCTAGTGCAGCAGGAGGAATAAGTATGGAGAGAGTTGTTAAATCAGTATTACCTTTCTTATTAGTAGAAGTTATAATTATCATGCTAATGATAATTTTTCCACAGATAGTGATTGTTCCATTTGAATTTTTAGCAGGAGTTTAAAAAAATTCTTTAATAATAAAGGGCCGGATAAAACCAGCCCTTTTTAATATATCTTATAAAAATTCCACCTCAGATTCGCCTATTACTACAGAAGGCACGCCAGCCATGTGTTTTTCTCTAACCTCAGCGTAGCCATCTAGAGTATCCCTGTATTTTAAAAATAACTTCAGACTTGCCATGGAGGATGTGATGTTTACCACATCGTAGTCTTTGTATTTTTCTGTCCCGTTTTCTATTTCTCCCAAAATCCCAGCGCAATCTGGGCATAGGTCTGATACAAATAAAATTTTATCTTTCATTACTTTTCCTTTCTTTTATATCTTACAAATTTAATTTCTATTCCATTATCAATTATTGGGCTAGACTCTTCTACGATTTCAAAATCAGGGTCAGTATCAAAGTTGTGAAGGAAAGTATCTGCAGGGTTTTCTGCTTCTATTTTTGTAATTATTGCCTCATCAATCTCATCAAGGAAAAGTTCACAGATTTGAGCTCCTCCTATTATAAAGGCTTCCTTGTCAGACTCATTGGCATAAGAAATAATTTCTCTAATATCATTAAAAACCAAGGCTCCATCTCTTTTAAGATCTTCGTCACGACTTAGAATTATATTTTCCCTATTTGGAAGGGCAAAACCCATAGAATCAAAGGTCTTTCTTCCCATTATTACAAGGCCACCGGTTGTTGTTTCTTTAAAGTGTTTCAGATCTTTTCTAAGATCGTAAAGCATTTGGTTATCTTTACCGATTGCCCAATTTTTATCAACTGCTAGTACTAATTTCATATCCACCTCACCTTACTTATACCCCAAAAAATAGTAAGATATAGGTAGAAAGTAGGAGAAATGGAAAAGAAAAATAAATTGTGGCAAATCTTTAAATCAACCCTCTATCTCTCAGCCTTTACCTTTGGCGGAGG
>JBHWRC010000027.1:0-16855 GCA_043426375.1 Anaerococcus sp. | reverse complement strand
ATCCTTTGGCTTACTTCTATTAGTAATGTATGTACCATTCTTAAGAGAGCTTTTTGAAATAGTAGCTTTCACATGGGAATGGCTCCCAGTCTTAGCCCTTGCCCTAATTCCACTTGTATTTGGGGAAATTGCTAAGGTTGTAAGAAGGAAATAATAAGTTAAAAGCAAATCGCAAATTTTCTTGAAAGTAAAATTAAATAAAATTTGAAAATAAAAAGGAAATAGCAAAAACGATAAAACCCAGAATCCGTTTGGACTCTGGGTTTTGTTTTGCCGACTTTTAGAATTAATAGCTTTAAATATTTGAGTAAATTGCCTATAATATAGTTAAGAATAGAGAATAAAGTATATATAGATTAATTAAAGGAGCAAGCCATGCAAGAAAAGATTTATCAATTTGTAACAGAGTTATTGGACTTTAAACCTAGAGTTTGGCGTAGGATTCAAATATCAAGCAAGTTAAATATTGAAGACTTAATGGACGTGATGATGGTAATCTTCGAATGTCAAGTAGCGCACCTCTACGAGCTAACACTGCCTAAAGGAGAAAACTATTATAATAGGAAAAAAAGAGAAAATCCAGACGCAGATATTGATTTAATAAGAAATGATCTTATCTACCCTCTCAAAACTTCTATATCCAGATTTGATATTAGCGAAGAAGATAGATTTTTTATGCGCAAAAAAGAAAAAGAATTGAGAAGAGAAAGATTAGATGCCCAAGTCTATTTCAAAGAAAAAAATAAAGAAATGATAAAAGAAGCAATGAAGGGCTTAACAGATGATAAGATAGTTGATTTTAACAAGGCTAAAATCCTAATAGAAGCTGAAAAGTCTGATAAGTTATCAGATATAGAAAAAGAAGTAGAGAAAAATATAGGTGGCTATAGCTATAAGGACGCGGCAGACCTCATAGAAAGCCTTACTTTAGAAGTAGATGACAAACTTTATTTCGCCTATGATTTTGGGGATAATTGGGAATTTCAACTGAAACTAGAAAAAATCCTGGACCCTGAAGAAGTCAACGACCCTCATATACCGAGGGTGATAACCGGAAAATGCTTTGGTATCATAGAGGATGTTGGCGGTGTTTTTGGACTCGAAGAGTTTATAGAAGCAGATAATAGTCTCGAAGAATTCAAATACTACTACAAAAGCGACCACAACCCAGCCTTAAGAAAGATGTTCGAAAAATAAAATTTATATTAATAAACTCCAGCTTCTAAAAAAGAAGTTGGAGTTTTTTTAAAGTCCTAGAACAATTCCCAAGCCTGCACCTGCTACAATTACCCAAACCGGGCTTATTTTTTTGAATTTGAATAAAACTACTAGAAATATTCCAAAAAGTAGGATTGGTATTGGTCTTAAAAGATCTAGGATCTGACCTGTTGCCTGGTAGCTTTCTAGGTCAAATAGGGTTAGGACTAAGACTGTAAACATGGCCCCTAGGATTAGGCCAGCTGTGGCTGGTCTTAGGGTTGTGAAGGCGTCTTTTACTATTTTAGAATTCTTAAAGGCCCCTATTGCCCTTGCAATCATAAGTATGATAATAATAGGTCCTGCTACTAGGGATAAGGTCGCAAGGATGCCTCCTAGAGGTCCGTGGGCCTTGATTCCGGCGTAGGTTGCCATATTGATCCCGATAGCTCCTGGAGTTGATTCGGAGACTGCTATCATGTCTAGGAGTTCTTCGCTTGTAAAGTAGCCGTACTTTTCGCCCATTTCTTGTAGGAAGGGTATGGTCGCCATTCCCCCACCTATTGCAAAGAGTCCCGTCTTAAAAAATTCCCACATCATCCTAAGCATTTCTAAACCTCCCAAGTATAATTCCCAAGCTTGCAACAACAATTACAATCAAAACTGGTGATATGTCAAAAAAAGCTAGGCCCACAAAGGTTAGTAAAAATATCAAAAATTTAAAGGGTGTCCTTGCGTTTTTCTTGAGCATATTTATTACAGAATAAAGCACCAGGGCGCTGACGGCAATTCTTATGCCTGAAAAAGCATGCTGGATGGCTGCTATATGGGAAAAGTTTTTAAGAAAGCCTGATATAAGGGTGATTATAATTATAGATGGAGTGATAAAGCCAAGGCTTGCCACTATGCCCCCTATATTTTTAGCCTTTTTATAGCCGCAAAAGGTGGCTGTATTTATGGCGATGATTCCTGGAGTCGATTGGCCAATGGCATAATAGTCTAGGATTTCTTCGCTAGTTGCCCATTTTTTATTTTCTACAACCTCTCTTTCAAGGATAGGCAGCATGGCATAGCCACCCCCGAAGGTCATAAATCCAATTTTAACAAATGTAAGATATAAGTCTAATAAAATATTCATAATTTCCTCTCTTCTTTATTTATTATATAACATTTGCCAAATAATATAAAGCCATCTATTTTACATGCTTTTAACCTATGAAATCCATTTCTTAATAATGGTAACAAAAATAATACAATTTATCCTTATTTTTCCTCTGTTTTATCAAATATAAAAGTAATTAGTAACAAATTCGTAACATTTTTGTTGACAAAAGAGTAAAACTGGTATAGAATATAGTTTGTATTAATTAGAAGGAGAGATAAATTTGAAAAATTTTAAATATATATTAACAGGCCTTGCTTGTGCATCTATCTTTGCGCTGGCGGGTCATTCTTATGCATCAGAAGATGCAGGTTTAGATGAAAATACGGTAATACAATACAACGACTTTGACCTAGATGCGGCAGTTGGTCTTAAGGAAAGTGAAGAAGTTGTTCACCAAGAAGTAGAAATTAAGCAAACTTCATACAAGGATGAGAACAAGGTCGAAGTAAAACAAGAAAAAAACTCTACTGGCCATCCTGATAGAGTTGAAATCAAGGGTTCAAACAAAAACGCAACTGGTAGTAAAAAGGAACCTGGCAAACTTTCTTGGAGAGGCTACAAACAAGGCGTGCTTTCAAACTTTGACATAAGGACTAAAAACGAAGACCATATCGATGGTGCTTACATAGATAGGTTTCTAGAAAAACGTGGCCACTACACCCCACTTAAGGGTTATGGCAATAAAATTATGGAACTTTCTGAAAAGTATGGAATCAATGTTGGAATCTTTATGGGTCAAATCGCTAAGGAAACTACATTCGGTATGAATGCTGGCGGCGGCAAATACAACTTTGGTTGTATCCGCTATAGCAAAACAGGCTACGGCAACGAATGGAAGCCAGCCTACACACGAGGCGGAGCTTGGGTAAACCCACCAACAGTAGAAGACGGAATTGAAGTAACCTTCAAACTTATGAGACATGCCTATGCTGACAAGGGCTATACAACTTATAAGTCATTTATAAACCGTTATTCCCCAGCCTTTGAAAACAACCACAGGTCTTTCGAACAGCTTGCAGCTGGTACAATGAACGCCCTAAATATAGCTTATTAATAACAAACAGTCTAAGAAAATCTTAGGCTGTTTTTCTTATCCTGTTGCCTTTAAGAGAGATTTCATATAAGATATATATAAAAGAATACAAAAGGAGATCTTATGAAGAAAATTTTGTTGGCCCTAGCCATAGGCCTAATCTCTCTAAGTCCAGCTTATGCAAGCGAAGATGCAAATATCGTCTATTACGAAGACTATGACTTGGATGAGGCTGTTGGTCTAAAAGAGAAAAAAGAAGTCATAGATGAAAATAAAAATCCAAGCTCAAATCTTAATCAAGGAAATTTTACCGAAGCTAAGATTATATCTGTAACAGATGGCGATACTGTCACAGCAAGGATTAATAACAAGGACTATAAGCTTAGAATGATAGGTGTCGACACTCCTGAAACAGTCCACCCATCAAAACCAGTAGCTTTTTATGGCAAGGAAGCATCTGATTTTAGCAAAAATAAGCTAAGAGGCAAGACTGTCTACCTAGAAAAGGACGTATCAGAAAGAGATAGGTACAACAGGATCCTAAGATATGTATGGCTAAGTAAGCCAGCAAACCCAAAAAACCCAAGCTTTGAAGATGTAAGAGATAAGATGTTTAACGGCATCCTCCTTAGGGACGGCTATGCAAATCTTGCAACCTTCCCACCTGATGTAAAATACCTCAATTACTTCCAAAAAATCGCAAGGACAGCAGAAGCAAATGAACTTGGTCTTTATAATAAGGCTAAAAGAGATAAATTTGAAGGCAAGGTCACAAGTCCTAGCAAAGAAGATACTAATCCAACAAAACCAAATACTGGTTCGAACCAAAAAGGAAAATTTATTGGCGATGGGGATATCCCTATTGTAAATCAAAAAATTGCTAGTGTATCTCGTGGCAAAAGAACTTATCTGGCCGATGTGACCGAAGGACCTATAAAGGCAAATATGTCCTCAGGTATCTACCACAGTCCAGGCCAAAGAGATTATAATAAGATTAGTATAAATAATGTCACTTGGTTTTCAAGTGCAAAGGCTGCAGAAGCTGCAGGCTACACTGCCGCCCAAAGATAAAAAAAGAAAGGATTAAGATGCGAAAACTAATATTTGACGTAGACGGGACAATACTTGATTCTATGCACATTTGGATAGAGCCACAAAATGAGTTGTTTGCCAAATACGGCTTTTCTATAAACGACCTATCCAATGAAGATAAGGCCAAAATCGAGGCCCTATCCTTTGAGGCCATGTGCCAATATATAGCTGATGAAATAGCAAAAGACATGACCTACGAAGAAGTTTTAGACCATTTTGAGGATATAATTTATACCGCCTACAAGGATGAGCTAATAGCAAAGCCTGGCAATCTTGAATTCCTCAAAAAATTAAAGGATGCAGGTTTTTCCATGTCAGTTGCTTCATCAACCTCCTTCAGACACCTAGAAATGGCCCTAAAAAGGCTAGGAATCTTTGATTATTTTGATTTTTTTGCCACACCAGATCTTTTGGATATGAAAAAGTCAGACCCAGAATATTGGCAATATTCAATCAAAAAACATGGAGTCGATCCAAGCCAGTGCGTACTATTTGACGATGCCCTCTATGCTATAAAGGCTGCCAAAAAAGAAGGAATCGTAACTATTGGCCTTAAAGATTTCCCATGGAATCAAAACGAATGGGACCATATCAAAAAAGAAGCTGACATGACCCTAGAAAAAATCGCTGATATGGATATAGAAAAATTGAGATAAGAAAAAAAGATGTTTGACTCAACTTAGTTAAACATCTTTTTTTTGGATTTTTTTAGTAAAGCTCATTTAGTTTTGAAATGTATTAAGGAATCAAATTACTTTTGTTTTTTAAACTCAAATCTTATTTCTGTTTATTTACAATTACAGATACGCCGTCTGGTACGAAGGCTATTTTGGCGTCTTCTCCCTTGATTTCACGAGCCATAGCTAGGGCTTCATCGAGAGTTTCTGCATAGGTCATGTGCATATCTTCGATAAGCTGTCTGTTTTCTGGGTCAGTAACAAAGATTACCTTATGGCGAACCAGGATTCTTGCTAGGATTTGGATTTCCCATTGGTCTGGAATTGTCTCTTCCATTGGGATTTGAAGAACTCTTTCTTCTATATCTTTTGGATCCTTAGCATCTTTGAAGGTTTGGTAGAAGCTTTCGCCGCCGTGGCCGTCATTACATCTAGAAACTTCAATTATAACCCCATCGTCGGCTGCAGCTGCTTCTGCTGCTGTCATAGATTTTACAGATTGGTAGACGTTTTGGTCTAGTGGATAGCCACCGTTGCTTGTAACTGCAATGTCTGCATTGACACCTTCTATTGTAGATAGACTTCTTACAAAGTCACAGCCTTCAGCGTGGGCCTTTACCCTATGGCCTGCAAAGGCATTTATTATCTTCTTTTCTGCGTCAATTACCACATTTAGGATAAAGGCAAGTTTTGCTTTCTCTGCTGCAAATTCCATATCTTTATGGATTGGGTTTTGGTCAAGGATACCTGTTCTTGAATAGTCGCTTGCTATAAATTTAGAGCAGTGGTTGGCAAGGACTGTTTTTTCACTGGCAACACCTGGTAGGACTGATTTTCTACCGCCAGAAAAACCTGCGAAAAAGTGTGGTTCGATAAAGCCCTCTGCAACTAAAAGGTCGGTGTCGATTGCATACTTATTTAATAATAGTCTTCCACCTGATGGAAGAGTATCAAGCTCAACCATATCTTCATCTTTGCCTGATTCGTGGACTATGATTTTTTCATTATCTACAATTTCTTTGCCAAACTTATCAACCATTTCTTCGTGGGTAGTTGGTCTGTGGAAACCTGTCGCAATCAAAATTGTAATCTCAGCATCTGGATTTTTTGACCTGATTTCCTCAAGTAGGATTGGCATGGTAATTGCAGATGGGACTGGTCTTGTGTGGTCAGAAGTTATCACGGTAATACGTTTTTTCCCTTCTGCAAGATCAGCTAACCTCTCCCCGCCAATAGGATTATTAAGGGCATCTTTTACTAGGTCTTCTTCTCCTTTTTCCGCCTTAAAATTGTGGGCCTTACTTTCAAGTATGGCTACATCATCCCCAACTTCCATTTCGATAAATTCTTTGCCGTATGGCAGTCTTACTTTTTTCATAAATTTTCTCCTTTTCTTCTCTTTCTTCTATTTTATAAAAAATTTCACAATTTTGCAAATGTTTTCACAAATAAAGTAAAAAAACTCTTCCGAAGAAGAGTTTAGCCTGCCATATATTTTTTGACTTTTTTGTATAAAAGGCCCATGGCCGCTACTCCTTTTAATATAGAAGTGGAACTCATGGCAATCCACACACCATAAACACCAACAAGTGGCATTAGAACTAGGGATATTGGCACCCTTAGGAGGTTATTTACCACACCTAAGACTGCCGGAGTCTTTGTGTCACTCATGCCGTTGAAACAACCAGCAAGACCGATTTCAATTGACATAAAGGCTTGGGATAGACCTAATATCAAAAGATAATTTGATCCAAGTTCAATAGCTTCTAAATTTCCTGGAGTAAAAATCTCAAAAAGTTTGTGCCTAAAGACAATTAGGACTAAGGTTGCAAGGATACCGACAAAGGCAACTAGGTTAAAAGACTCTTTGATTGATTCTCTAACCCTTTCCTTATCTTCTGCCCCGTAGTTTTGGGCAACAAGGGCCTGGATACCGACTTGGATACCTTCTGTAGTATTCCAAGAAATCGACTCAAGCTGACTTCCTATAGCACAAACCGCAACAGGAGTTGGTCCAAATGATGACATAAACCTATTTAAAACCATAGAAATTGAAGCGTGGAAACCTGATAAAAGTGCCGCAGGAAGTCCTAGCCTAAAGATTTCTAGCTGCCAATTTTCCCTATAGTCAATTTGAGAAATTGCCGACTTTATTATCCCATCTTGAGAAATCACCACCAAAAAGTAGATCAAAACAACCACAAATTGGCTGATGATAGTAGCAAGAGCCGCACCCCTAGCCCCCATAGCAGGAACCATCCCAAAACCAAAGATTAAAACTGGATCAAGGATAATATTTATAATTAAACCCACAGCATTAATTACAAAAGGTGTAAAAGAATCACCAAGCGAAGTAAAGGCCTGGGTAAACATAGGCCCTAGGAAAAATAAAATCATACCCAAGCTAACTACAAAGAAATAATCCTTGGCAGCCATCTCAGCTTCAAGACCCAGATTATAAAATTCTATAAAAACATTCTTCACAACCAGGCAAAAGGTCGTGAAAAAAAGTCCCATCACAATAGCCTGGATAAAGCCATTGTTCAAAATCCTAATAGTCTCATCCTCATTTTGCGATCCAAAAGCCTGAGAAGAATAAACACCCATACCAACCTTAGGAATAAGGACGATGGAGTTGCCTATCCAAAATATAAAGCCAGCTATACCAACACCTGCCACAGCATTAGTACCTAGCCTTGCGATCCAAATCGTATCTACAAAACCATAGGCAATCTGGATAAAGGCTGTAAGGGCAAGCGGCAAAGACAGCTTAAGCAGGGTCTGTCTAATATTTCCATGTAATAAATCAATTTTCCTATTCATAAAGACTCCTCTGATAATAATAACTCTATTATTCTACTTATATTTTACAAATTGTCATTTAAATAATCAAAAGTATATTGATAATATGAAAAACTACGAAAATCTAAAAGCCGGCAAGTTCTTTAAGACAGATGACTATCTAGTCAAAAGACTCACTGAAGCTTGGGAAAAATTAGTAAAATTAAATAATGAAACAGACAGAGAAGTGAGAGATGAAATCTGCAAGGACTTATTTGGAGCTTTTGGCAAATCCACCCTCCTCTCGCCTTTCAGGTGTGACTATGGCGAAAATATATACATAGGCGACAAGTCTTTTATAAACTTCAACGTATCAATGATAGATCTAGGGAAAATCAAAATAGGAAATAGGGTCCTAATAGGCCCAGGCACGGGATTATTCACCGCAATCCACCCAACAGATCCAGAAATAAGAGCCACAGGCATAGAAAAGGGAGTCGATATCACAATAGAAGATGACGTCTGGATAGGAGGAAATGCCACAATCCTGCCAGGAGTCACAATAGGAAAAGGATCCATAATAGGCGCAGGAAGTGTAGTCACCAAAGACATCCCAAAAATGACCATAGCAGCAGGCAACCCTGCAAAAATTATAAGGGAGATAACTAAAGAAGATAAAATTTATTGGCAGGATGAATATGATGAGTATTTGAGAGAAATTGAGGACTAATTTCATGCTTTTAAAATATAATAAATCTTTATTTTCAACTGACCCCTGTTGGTCAGTTTTTTTACCCTTAATGTAAGAATTTTCTATGTAATATTTTATTAATTGGGCATCTAATAATTAATAATTCTAAAATGTGCAAATAATTGTGAAAAAATTTGATGATATTTTTTATAAATAAAGGTTATAATTTTAATAAAGGAGATGATTGTTATGTATCGTGAAAACGCTATCTTTGATGTAGATATTAAGAGTCAAGATCAATGTTTTGATTTTTTGGTTGACCAAGCCTTTAAAACTGGTCTCATTTCTGATAAAAATTCCATCAAAGACGAATTAGTTAAAAGAGAAGAAATCATGAGCACAGCCTTACTCCCACCATTTGCTATTCCCCATGCAAAAAGTAGTAATGTACTGGAGACTTCCTTAATTTTCTTAAGACTTAAGGAAGAAATTAATTGGGATGAATCTATGGTAAAGGTTGTTATAGCTTTATTTAGTAAGGATGGAGATGTTCACATTTCTTTACTATCTAATCTCAGCAGAAAACTTGTAGATGCAGAATTTAGAGATTTCTGTCTAAATGCATCTGAAGATGAAGTATTTGAAAAAATACAAGAATTAGGGGAATAATATGAAAAAATTTGTTGGTTTATGCGCTTGCACCATGGGTTTGGCACACACATTTATGGCGGCAGAAGCTATTCAAAAAGCCGCTGAAAAAAAAGGTTATGAATGCAAAATAGAAACCCAAGGTTCTGACGGTATTCAAAACGAGCTTACAGCTGAAGATATTGCAGGAGCTGATGTTATCTTATTATCAACAGCTATTACCCCTCAAAACATGGAAAGATTTGAAGGATATGAAGTTTATGAAGTAAGCTTGTCTGAAGCGATTAAAAATCCTGATGGGGTTATACAAGAAATAGAAGACGACTTAAACAGCTAGGAGGATTATGAAGACCACTTCAAAAAACTCCTTGAAGCGACAGATTTTCCTTATGCGCCCCGGGATATAATTGATTCAAATGATAAAAAAGAAGCCTCTAAGGAAGCTTTGGGAATAGCTCTAGATAGGATAAGTCAAGGTCTTGAGAGGGTTATCAGACAAAGAAATGAGAACGAAAACACAGAAAGGACCTACATCAAAGAGACACCAATTCTTAACAATCTTGATCTGAGCAAGGAAATTTCTGAAGAAGATTACCAAGAAAAAAAAGAAAAACTTCAAAAAGAAGTAGCCGATTTGATGTATGAGTACTACGAGAAAGGCATCAGCCAGGTTTTGGTATTTGAGGGTGTGGATGCAGCAGGCAAGGACGGTGCAATCGAAAGGCTGATTAAGGAAGTAGACCCTAGACTTTATACTGTTTACGGAATCTCTGCTCCATCAAAAGAAGAACTCGCCCACCATTATCTATGGAGATTCTATACAAAGCTTCCAAAAGACGGCTATGTGAGCATTTTCTCACGTTCCTGGTATTGCAGGGTCATGGTTGAGCGAGTGGAAGGCTTTGCCAAGGTCAAAGAGTGGGAAAGAGCCTACGAAGAGATTTCTAATATGGAAAAAGAAATCTACGACCATGATAGCCTAGTAATCAAATTTTTCGTTACAATCGATAAGGACGAGCAACTAAGACGATTTGAGGATAGGGAAAGAGATCCTGACAAGCAATATAAAATCACTGACGAAGACTGGCGCAACCGCAAAAAATGGGACCAATATATAGAAGCCATGGACGAAATGCTAGAAAAAACCAACCAAGACTACGCCCCATGGGTAATAGTGGGATCAAACCAGAAAAAATATGCTAGAATTAAGGTTATGGAAGAATATATTAGAATTGCCAAAGAGCATTTAAAAAAATTAGAAAAATAGGCTACAAAAATAGGAGCTGTTGCAGGATGAATAAATCGTCCCAATATCACCAGAGAGTCTCAAAGGCTAACGGGCTAATTTATTAAAAAATTTTGCCTCCATGAGCTGCAAGCCATAAAAATAGAACCAAAGGCATCATACTCTGGTTCTATTTTTTATTTTTACTCTTCTTCCTCGTCTGGAAGTTTGTCTATATATTTTCTTTTTAGTTTTATTGATGATGGGCAAACTGCGATTCCACCTTCGCCTGTTTCACGAAGTCTTTCTGGTAGGCTGTCACCTACACGCTTCATTGCTTCTACTGCTTCATCGAATGTTACAAACATTTCTACTCCAGCCATGGCCATGTCTGCACTTGCTAGTGCGTTCATGATTCCGTTGGCGTTTCTTAGGTTACATGGGAATTCTACCATGCCACCGATTGGGTCACAGATTAGGCCCATGATGTTTAGAAGTGATGCTGTTGCTGCGTTTTCTTGGGTTTGGATGTCATAGCCTCTTAAGTAGCATACTGCTGCAGCTGCCATTGCTGATGCTGATCCTGTTTCTGCTTGGCAACCACCTTCTGCTCCCGCAAAAGTTGCATTGTCAAAGATTACCTGACCAATTTGTGTTGCGACTAGGAGGGCTTCACAAAGTTTTCTATCGTCATAGTCGTATTTTTTAAACATGGTCATCATCGTTGCAGGGATGATTCCGGCAGAACCTGCTGTAGGTGCTGCTACGATCCTGCCCATAGCTGCGTTTACTTCTGATGTAGATAGGGCAAAAGCCATTGCCATTGCTGGTGTATCACCTAGCACAGATTCTCCACCTAGGAAGTATTCGTTCATTTTCTTTGCGTTGCCGCCTGTCATGCCTGTAACACTTCTTACATCTTCTTCTAGGGCTCTATTAGCTGATGCTTTCATTACATCTAGAGTTTTTTGAAGTCTAGCGAAGATTTCTTCCTCGGTTTTACCTGTATTTTCTATTTCGTCTTTTACGGATAGTTCCCAGAGGTTTAGTCCTTCCTCTTGGCATCTTTCCTTTAGTAATTTCATTGTAGTAAGCATATTTTATCCTATTCTATATATTTTAAGAAGGTGAAGTCTTTGCCTTCCCTGATTTTTTCAAGGATGCCTTCTTTTAGTGGTTCGTCTAGCTCACAAACTAGCATTACATTGTCGCCGTCTTTGATTGTTTTCATCATGTGGATGTTGTAGCCGTATTCAAATAATATACCTGATACGTGGGCTATAACGCCCTTTTGTTCGCCATAGGCCATGAAAAGTGTCGGTTTGGTTGCATTATATTCGATGGCATTGCCATTTATCTTTGTAATTACAATTGATCCTCCACCTATAGATGAACCTTGGACTTCAAGTGGTGACCTATCTGGATATTTGAATACTATTCTAACAGTGTTTGGGTGGACATCGCCTAGGTCTGTTTCTAAAAATTCGTATTTTATGCCTTGTTCATCTGCATAATCGAATGAATTTATGATTCTGTCGTCGTCTGGCTCATATCCTAATATGCCCCCTACTAGGGCTCTGTTTGTGCCGTGGCCTTTGTAAGTTTTGGCGAATGATCCGTGTAGGTAGAATTCTACTTCATTGAAGTTTCTATCGACCATTCTTCTGGCTATATTGCCTATCCTACAAGCGCCTGCTGTATGTGAACTTGATGGGCCAACCATTATTGGTCCCATTATGTCAAATATTGAAGCATTTACTGCCATAGTGTCTCCTTTTTTAGATTTTAAAGGGACGTTAACTTATTAATTAAATTAATTTTCGTTAACATCCCCTGATTTGCAAAATTTACGTATTATTTAACTGGGTCTGGTTTCCAGTTCTTATCACCTAAAATGTTTTTGTGGTAGAACTTATCAACTGCTACTGCTATGGCTGTATCGCCTGAGATGTTTGCAGCTGTACCAAATGAGTCTTGGGTTAGGTATAGGGAAATAGCAAGTGAAGCCATTGCAGACTCTGGGCTAATTCCTACGATTGGTAGGAATGGAAGAGCTGACATGATTGCGCCACCTGGTGCACCTGGTGCTGCTACCATTGCTATACCTAGGATAGCTATAAGTTGGATCATTAGGCCGTATGAGTGGTCCATGTTGTACATTGTAAGAATTGTAAATACACAACCTGTAATTGTAATCATAGAACCTGGCATGTGAACTGTAGCTCCTAGTGGAATTACGAAGTCCCTGATTGGTTGAGATACACCGTTTGCCTCAGCACATTCTAAGTTTACTGGAATTGTTGCCGCTGAAGATTGGGTACCTACAGCTGTGAAATAACCTCTAAGTTGGTTTTTAAGCATAGCAAATGGGTTTTTGCCTGCGTAAGAACCTGCTGCTACAAATAATAATGTAACATAGATTAGGTGTAGGGCAATTATGCAGATAAATATCTTCCAGAAGATTGAAAGTACAGCAAATACTGCACCTGTGAAAGCCATCTTAGCGAAGTTACCCATGATAAAGAATGGAAGCACAGGAACTATAGCTACTGAAAGTACTTGAGTGATGATTTTGTTAAATTCATCAACTGCACCGTAAAGATACTGGCCTGAGCCTTGTTTTCTTAGCCATGAAATTGAGATACCTAACATAAATGCGAAGATAATACCACTTGTTACTGTAAAGAATGGTGCTATGTCAACGCTAAAGTATGGGTCAATTACAATTTCGTCTGCTGCTTGGATAGCTGCAACTTGTTCTTGGCTGATAAAGTTTGGGAAGATCGCTTTTGACATGAAGTATGAAGCTGATCCACCGATAAGTGTAGATGCATAAGCAAGAGCTACTGTTATACCTAATAGCTTACCAGCACCTTCACCTAAGTCTGCTATACCTTTTGTAACGAAGGCTAGAATCATAAGTGGGATTATGAATCCTAGGAAGTTACCAAAGATAGATGAAAATGTCACAAAAATTCTAACTATTGATTCTGGTAAATATGTACCGATTAGAATACCAAGAAGTATACCTAAAAGCATTCTTGGAATTAAACCAATTTTTTTCATTTTTCTCTCCTTTTTTTAAAAAAATTATGTAAACCTTTGCAATTGATAGAGGAGATTACTCGGAATGATATATATTTTTAGATCTTAGCCCTAGATCAGAAAATAATTAATTATAAATTCTTTTTCCAAAGTCATATCTTTCTATCGATTTTGATTATATATTAAAAAAACGTTTGTGTCAACACCTTTGAGGGGCTTTTTGTAATAATTTTCGGAAATCATTTTTTCTCAATATATCTAAAATGTTATAAATATCTAATTGTATCCCCTTACAATTTTTGTAATTTTAGGAAAATATTTTTTTTAAATTCTTTTATAAATTAAATTTTTAACATGTTTTTTATTACTTTGTATGAAAAAGTTTGCCTAGCTTCCATTTTTTATAGCCTATTTTTATTTTTCACATTAGCTTTGTTTATTAAATTTTCCATTAATTTTAACATTATATATATACTCCAATTTTTTTAATTTTAATTGTCTATATTTATATAGATAGCCAAATTCGATAATAAATATCAATATCAGGATGTTTTTAAAGTATTTTCTTATCTTATTTCAAAAAACTTAAAGAGCCTAAAATCTTAAGACTCTTAAAAAATACAATAAGAGTAAATGATATTGTTTTTTTCCCACTTAAGTCTCTAAATAAGCAATTGATTGCTTAAATTGCTAGAGCAAATATAATTATATAAATAAAAAATATAGGATTAATCTAGAACAATTTCTATTATAAAGAGTAAAATTTTGCCTAAGTACTGATTAGAATTAAAATTAGATTTAAAAACTAGCTTTTGCAATATATTAGTAACTACTGCCTTGGTAAGAACTTTCTCCTTTTAGAAAGTATCAATAAAAATATTATAAAAGAGGTTGTTGCAAATAATGTAACAGCCTCTTTTATTTTAATCAATTTTCTTATAGCAGATATGGATCATCTTCCCAAGCTGTTAAGCTTTTTGGGTCAGCAACATTTGTATCTCTACCTTCGGCTGGTAGATCCTTTGCACTTTCTGGTTCTTCTTTTTCTGTTGGGTAGTTTAAATCTTGATCTAATGCATTATATTTTTCCCATTCTTCTCGTGAAGCAGGTGTTTTAATATCAAGATATTTTACATCATCTATATCAATACCTAGTGCTTTTGCAACTCCCTTACCATAGGCTGGATCAGCCTTATAGCAATTTCTAATATATCTATGCTTAATTTGCATTGTTGAATCGCCCATATTTCTTGCGGTATTTTCAAATAAAACTAGTTTTTGCTCTTCTGTCATTCTATTAAAGAGCATGCCTGGTTGTGTGAAGTAATCACTGTCATCTTCTCTAAAGTCATATCTTCTTACTTCTCCACCCTCATCATGTGGAATCTCAAGTGATGGGTCATCTTTCCATGCTCCATATGAGTTTGGTCCATAGTGAAGCTCACTTCCCTTGTTTCCATCAACTCTCATGGCACCGTCCCTATGGAAGTCATGAGGGTTTTTTACAGCTAATGGACTATTTACTGGGATTTGATGGTGGTTAACTCCTAGTCTATATCTTTGAGCATCTGAGTAGAAGAAAGCTCTTGCTTGTAACATCCTATCTGGAGATAGGGCAATGCCTGGTATTATATTTGCAGGTGAGAAGGCAGCTTGCTCTACATCTTGGAAGTAGTTATCTGGATATTTATTTAGCACATATTCACCAACTGGAATGAGCGGATAATCTTCCTTTAGCCACATTTTTGTTAGGTCAAATGGGTTTTGTGGATGATTTTCGGCCTGTTCTTCAGTCATAACTTGGATATACATCTTCCATTTTGGAAATTCTCCTTGCTCTATTGCGTCATAGAGGTCACGACCAGCTGATTCTCTATCCTTGCCATTTACTATTTCTGCTTCTTGATCTGTAAAGTTTTGTATACCTTGCTGGCTCCTAAAGTGAAATTTTACCCATACTCTTTTTCCTTTATCATTATACATAGAGTAAGTATGGGAACCAAATCCATGCATAAATCTAAAGGATGATGGAATTCCTCTATCAGAGTTGATGATTGTTGTTTGAAGAAGTGATTCAGGCAGACTTGACCAATAATCGAAGTTTGTGTTTGGACTTCTTAGGTTACTCTTTGGGTCTCTTTTAACTGCATGGTTAAGATCTATAAATTTCATTGGGTCTCTGAAGAAAAATACAGGCGTATTATTACCAACTATATCCCAATTTCCTTCTTCTGTATAAAATCTTACAGCAAATCCACGTATATCACGTTCGGCATCAGCTGCTCCACGCTCACCAGCTACTGTAGACATTCTAGAAAATACTTTGCACTTATTTCCTATCTTTGAAAATAGCTTTGCCTTTGTATACTTTCTAATATCATCAGTTACTGTAAATTCACCCCAAGCGCCCCAGCCTTTGGCATGCATTCTTCTTTCTGGGATTACTTCTCTATTAAAATGAGCCTGTTTTTCAAAAAGCCACAAATCTTGTATTGAAATATGACCACGCTTTCCAGCTGTCATTGAATCTTCGTTATTGTCTACAACTTGACCACCAGCTCGTCTTAATGTAGGATCATCTGCTACATTCTGATTTCTACTTGGAATGGATTTTGACAAGCCATTCTTTTTTGTTGGGTCCATAAAAACTCCTTATATCTTCGAGATAAATCTCTAGTTACACACAAATAGTAGATAGATAAATGCTACCTTTTTAGAATAATTCTAACGTAATAAAAGGATTGTTATAAATTATCTAAAAAACATTTAATAATTTATAATAATTCCCTCCTTTTTGTTAGTCTCATAACTAACAATGTTAAGAATATTTTTAAATATACCTACAATAATTTTGTACCCTTGATTATAACGTACTAAACTATTTATTGTTCTTAAAGGCCACCAGTCCTGACGCACAATACTCGCTTACTTTCTCCCCCTCTTGGTCAAAAACAGTCATAAGGAAGGATACTGAACCATCTTTACCTTCTTTACGAATCTTTTTATCTACAATTTCTACCTTTATATCATAAAGAATTCCAGGAAAAACTGGCTTTAACCACTTGGCATATTCTACACCAAGACCTGCTATAATACCATCCTTGTCAATTCCCGTCTTTACCCATTGACCCCAAAAGGCCATATTTGAGTAAGACCCTGGTGATATAATTTGCCCAAATCGTGAAGCCTTTGCCTTATCCTTGTCAGTATGAATATCTCTCGGGTCATATTTTTTGCCAAAGTATATTAGCTCTTCTTCACTAAACTTAATCGGCTCAATCTCCTTATCAAACACCATACC
>JBHWRC010000026.1:0-3095 GCA_043426375.1 Anaerococcus sp. | reverse complement strand
TCCTAGAAGGGCCACGACAGCCAAAGTAAAGTATCTACTTTCTTTTTTTATCCTTTTTTCTACAAAATCAAGTGGTTTTGTATTCTTACTTTCTATTTCAATTTGATCTTTCAAAAGATTTTCACACTCTGAGCAAGATTTCAAATGTTCTTCGACAATTTTTTTAGATTCATCACTTAAAAGATTTTCCTTATACAAGGGAAGTAGGTCTTTTACAATATTACAATTATTCATAATCATCCTCCATTAATTTTTTTAGTTTTTCCTTGGCCCTGTAAAAGACAACACAGGCCCAATTTTGATCCTTTTTATAAATTTGACCAATTTCCTTAAAAGATAGGTCGTTTAGCCTAAGTTTAACAACATCTTTATAAGGAGTATCAAGCTTATTTATTGCAATTTCTAGTCTAGTCAGACTTTCTTTTTTGAGTAGATCTTTCTCAAAAGATTCCAAAGCTAAGTCAAAATCTTCGATACTATCTGTTAGTAAAATCCTCTTGTTTTTCTTATAATAGTTGTAATAGGTATTTTTCCCTATTTGAAACAAGTAGGATTTTACCTTAGAGTCTTCTACATTTTCGATATTTTTCATAGCCCTTATAAAGCTTTCCGAACAAATATCCTGGGCGACTTCTTTGTTTTTACATAGATACAGCAAAAAACTATATAAGTCGTCAAAATAAATCCTATAAATTTTTTCTATATCCACGGCTCCTCCTTCATATAGTAGACAATTAACTTAATCATATCTTACAAAATTTTAAAATAAAATCCATTATTGTATAATATATTTATCACGATAAGGAGTTAATATGGATATTAAAGTTGATTTTACAGACTTAGTAATAAAAACTGACAGGCTTATTTTGAGGGCCTTTAATGATAATGATTTAGAAGATTTGTATGCCTATGCAAAAACACCTGGTCTTGGTGAAATGGCAGGGTGGCCACACCACAAGAGCATTGAAGATAGCAAAGAAGTTTTGGAAAGATTTAAGAAAAATAAAGACGTCCTTGCTATAGAAAAAGAGGGTAAGGTCATAGGGTCTATTGGTCTTCACCCAGTAGATTCTGAATTTTATAAGGAATTTGAAGATAAAAAGGGTAAGGAAATTGGTTTTGTTTTAAGCGAAGACTTTCACAGGCAAAAAATAATGACAGAGGCTGTGAAGGCTTTGATGAAATATGCTTTTGAAGATCTAGGGCTTGATTATATTTCTGCAGGATATTTCAGGGGGAATTTCAAATCAAGATGGTTCCAGCAAAAGCTTGGCTTTAGCTATTATGGTAGCCATGTGGTAAAAGTTGCTATGGGAAATTTTGAACCAACCCATCAGACTATTTTTACCAAGGAGGATTATTTTTCAAACAAGACTGGTCAAGTTTCAGCTAAGAAAAAAAACAAGGTTAAAGAAGAATTAGTTTTAAAGTCTGATGAAGAAATAATAAAAAGACTTCATTTTGAAAAAGAAGATGAGTTTGAATACCAAAATCAAAACAAGACTTGCTATATAGTTGTAATTGAAGGAAGAGCTAGAATTATCTCTGATAATAAGGAATACACATATTTTCCGGCGGATGCTCTTAGGATAAAAAAGGGAATTGATTTTAAAATCAAAAGCAGATCAGAAGCAAAACTTGTTTTAATCGAGCAAGGAAATGAAAATGAATAAAGTAGGATGTTATATTCATATACCTTTTTGCGAAAAAAAGTGTTATTATTGTGATTTTGCAGCCTTTCCAAATCTTGAAAACTGGATAGAGCCTTATGTGGACAACTTAATAAAAGAGATTAGGTGCTATAGGGAAAAGATGGATGTGATTATTGATTCTATATATATTGGAGGAGGGACTCCTTCTTATATTGACCCCAGTCTGATAGAAAAAGTTATTGAAGAGATTTTTAAATTTAAGACAGACATCAAAGAATTTACAATTGAAGCAAATCCCAATTCCCTTGATATGGAAAAACTCCTGACTTATAAAAAACTAGGCATAAATAGGATTTCCCTGGGTGTCCAGTCCTTTGACGATGAGGTTTTAGAAAATATTGGGAGAAATCATACTAGAGCTAGGGCTATTAATGATATACACATGATAAGAGAAGCGGGCTTTGATAATTTATCCTTTGACCTTATGCTAAATCTGCCTGGCCAAAACTTTAAGAGTGTAAAAAGAGATTTGGAAATGGTAAAGATTTTAAAACCTAATCATATTTCCTGGTATTCACTAATTTTAGATAAGGGATCTAGGTTCTATGCTTTAGAAAAGCAAGGCAAGCTTGACCTTATGGATCCTGACCTTGAAGTTGATATTTTTTCTTACCTTATAGATGTGCTAAAAGAAATTGGTTTTAATAGATATGAAATATCAAACTTTGCCCAAAAAGGCTGCGAAGCCATCCATAATAAAAAATATTGGAATGGGGAAGGTTATTTAGGTTTTGGCTTATCAGCTGCAGGATACCTTGCAAATACAAGATATAGTAATACAAGGAATCTGGCAATCTATGAGAATATGCTTAAAAGAAATGACCTTCCTATCATAAATAAGGAATTTGTTGATAAAAGCGAAAGTGAAAAAGAATATATAATTTTTAAACTTAGAGAAACTGAGGGGATAAATTTAAATATATTTAAGGAAAAATTTGGGGAAGATTTTCTAGTCAAATACAAAAAACAAATTCAAAAATTTAATTCTGATAGTTTTTTTGAGATAGATGAATATTTTAAGTTCACAAAAAAAGGTCTTAGCCTTTCTAATGAGTTCTTCGTAGAAATAATATAAGTTTTAAATAAAAAATTCTAAATTGGGTATAGATATTATATAAAGTTTAGTAGAAAATCTATTATAATAAGGAGATAATTTATGACACTAAAAAAAGTAACGATAGCTGGCGGTGGAGTTCTTGGGGCTCAAATTGCCTATGCAGTAGCCTTCCACGGATATGATGTAACAATTTGGGGAAGACGTGAAGATTCACTAGAAAGAATCAAACCAAGAGTTGATCGTCTTTACGAAATTTATAAAGGAGAACTTGAACTTGCTCCTTCTTATATAGGAGCTGAAAATCCAAATTACCCTAGGTCATTTTT
>JBHWRC010000025.1:0-20814 GCA_043426375.1 Anaerococcus sp. | reverse complement strand
TTTGGTCTTATACTTACAAATCTTATTATGAAAGTCTTAGATGGGACTCCTATACTGGATAATGCAATGAGGCTAATGGAAAATGCATTTTCAGCCCAAAATACCTTACAGGGCATGATTATCCTTTTAGTTATTATTATAGGTGCCCCATTTGTTGAAGAACTTCTTTTTAGGGGAGTCTTATTTGAGGAGTTAAACAGGGTGGTAAGTACAAAAACAACTATTATTCTGACAGCCCTAATCTTTGCTTTATATCACTTCAACGTCTTACAAACCCCTAATACTTTTTTTATGGGACTCATCCTAGCCTATGTATACTATAATACAAGGAGTATCAAGGCACCGATTATAGTCCACCTAACAAACAACCTACTTGCTACAATGCCATTTATAGATCAAGGAATTACTCCGATGGGGGTTGCAATCTATATAGGATTTTTGGCAATAGGAATATATTCATTGAGAACACTTAGGAAATAAGCCTAGGTGTTTTTTTGTTTCACAAAATTAGATATACTATAAGAAGTGTGGTAAAATAAAAGAAAAAGTTTCACGTGAAACAAAGGTGGCAAAAATGAAAGCTATAATATATTCGGTAGGTACAGAAATCCTACTAGGATCGATTTTAGATTCGAACTCACAATTTATTGCATCAAGATTGGCTGACCTAGGTATAAATTTATACAAGATGGTAACAGTAGGTGATAATCCAGAAAGATTATACGAGGCCTTAAATGAGGCAAAGGGAAAATACGATTATGTCTTTGTATCTGGAGGCCTAGGACCAACTGAGGATGATATAACAAAGGAAACTGTTGTAAAAGTCTTAGGACTAGAGGATGAAATAATCCTTGATGACGATTCTTATGACGAACTTAAAAAGTACTTTGATAATAAAGATACTGCGATGAAAGTAAATAAAAAACAAGCCCTATTCCCAAAATCTGCTATTGTCCTAAAAAATGAAGAAGGAACGGCGCCAGGTTGTATAATGGGAGATAAGACTAAATATATCCTAATGCCAGGTCCGCCAAATGAACTAAGGGCAATGTTTGATAGGGAGGTGGTAAGAAGACTTAGTACTGACCAGATTATCAGGTCCATAAATTGCAAAATTGCCATCCTAGGTGAATGGGATGTAGCAAGTAGAATTGACCTGTCTCAGACAAATCCTACTATAAGCCCCTATGCAAAAAGCTCTGGTGTAGAGCTTAGGGTAACTGCAAGTGCAGATAATGAAGAGAAAGTCTACAAAGCTTTAGATCGTGGTGTTAAAATGGTAAGAAAAACCTTTGGGCCCTTATTACTTACTACAGAAAATAAGTCTCGAGAAGAAGTTTTAATAGATGAGCTAAGGCTTAGGGGCCAATTTATATCTACAGCAGAATCTATAACTGGAGGTCTTGTGGCAAGTTCAATTATAGATGTAGCTGGAGCTAGCGATGTTATTAAAGAATCCTATATAACTTATTCTAATGATATAAAACACAAATTACTAGATGTTTCATATGAAACAATTGATAAGTATGATGTGGTAAGCAAAGAAGTTGCAAGCGAGATGCTAGATGGACTTAAGGATAGGACAAATTCTGACCTATGTATTGTAACAACAGGCTATGCCCACTTAGGCCTTGCATACGCAGGAATCTTATATAAGGATAAGAAGTATATAAAGGAAATAAGAGTAAAGGGAGATAGGAATAAGGTAAGACGTGTTATAAAAAACAAGCTTATCGATATGAGTATATTAATTCTAAGAGGTGACTATGAAGACTATATCAGTATTTAATCAAAAGGGTGGAGTTGGGAAGACAACTACTGTTGTAAACCTAGCAGTAGCCCTAGCCTACCTTGATAAAAAAATTTTGGTAGTAGATATGGATCCCCAGGCCAATGCTACAACTGGTTTGGGCGTGGATAAAAATAAAGTTGACATATCTGTCTATGATCTTTTTTATCTTGATTATTTAGATCAAGACGAAATTAACTCTATTAATGAAGAAGAAAATATATCAAATGAGATAGAGGAAGTGAATCTAAAGGAAGAAGTAAAATCAGAAGGCAAAAGATTTATAGATTTATCTGGCAGCGGTGAAACAAAAAAATTAGAGAAAATCGAAGAGCTAGAAAAAAGTGAAGAGTTTCACAAAAATGAGGAAGACTCTTTAAAAATAAAATCAATTGATGAATTTATTATCAAAACAGAATCTGGTGTAGACTTAATACCATCAGAAAACTCTCTATCAGGTCTAGAAGTTGAACTTGTAGAACTTGATCCACTAGCAAGGACGCAAAAGCTCAAAGAGATACTTGCTAAGATTGACAAGGAATATGATTTTATCCTTATAGATTGTCCACCATCACTAGGGCTCTTATCCATTAACAGCCTAGTGGCAAGTAATTCTATTATTATCCCAATTCAGACTGAATACTATGCCCTAGAAGGTGTGAGTGAATTGATGAATACCTTTGAGCTTGTCAAAGAAAGTCTAAATAAGGACCTCTATGTAGAAGGAGTTCTTCTTTCTATGTTTGATAAGAGAACCAAGCTAAGTTATGAAGTAGTAGAAGAAGTGAAGAAATTTTTCAAAGACAAGGTCTTTATGACAATGATCCCTAGGAATGTAAGGTTAGCAGAAGCTCCATCCCACGGCAAAAGTGCAGTAGAATACGATGCAAAAAGTCAAGGAGCAATGGCCTATATAAGTTTAGGATCAGAAATCATTAGGAATTCTTAGGAGGAGATATGACCAACAGACGTTCTTTAGGCAGGGGCCTAAGCTCACTTATACCAGATGTAAACTCTGAATCTGGTAAGGAAAAACTAAGTATAGAAAATATTCCTCTCGAACAAATAAGAGTAAGAGAAGGCCAACCAAGAAAAGAGTTCGATCAAAAATCTCTAGAAGATTTGGCTAGGTCAATAGAAGAATATGGACTTCTAAACCCTATTACAGTTACAAAGGTATCTGGCCACTATGAAATCCTAGCAGGCGAAAGAAGGTTCAGCGCAAGCAAAATAAATAAAAACAAGACTATAGCGGCTATTGTAAAAGACTACGACGAAAAAGATGTAGAAGTCCTATCTCTTATTGAAAATGTCCAAAGAGAAGACCTATCTGCTATAGAAGAAGCTACAGCCTATAAAAAGCTAATCGACTCCTACGGCCTAACCCAAGATGAGATTTCCAAAAAAATGGGTAAGTCAAGGTCTTATATAGCAAATACCATAAGACTTCTAAAATTAAATGACGAAGAAAAGTCAGCCCTAATAGACGGTTCGATTTCATCTTCCCAAGCCAGGAGCCTTTTGTCACTTGATGATAATGAGAAAAGAGAAAAGGCTCTTGATGATTACAAAAACAAAAAAACTGTAGTCAGAGATGTGGAAGCCATGTCTAGACAGGCCAAAAAAGAAGAAGAAAATAAGAAGAGAACTTTTATAGATCTAAGCGGTAGGGAAAATAAAGAAGAAAAGCTTGATACAAAGGATCACGATAAAAAAGGCCAAAATACAGAAAAAGAAGAAAAAAATCTTCCAAACCTAGACAGTCTTTTGTTTGATGATTTTGAAGAGAAATTTATGGATAAGCTCGACACAAAGGTAGCTATAGAAAAAAACAAGGACACCTACAAACTAGTCATAGATTGCTATTCTATAGAAGATTTAGAAAAAATATATGATAGGATAGGCTATGAAGATTAATGATTTATACGTAGGAGAGCTTATAGAAGAAACCAGACAAATCCACGCCAGACCAGGTGGCGGAGCAATTTCTATTCTAACTGCAAATTTGGCTGTCAATCTTGCCCTAATGATGAATAAAAATAATTGGGGAGAACTGAAAGATGAGGCGGATAAGGCCTACAAAACAATGCTAGAAATATCGGACCTACTTACAAAGTGCGCTGATGAAGATATTTACTATGCAAATATTTTAGTAGACCAATATAAGAAAAAGGGCCCTGTAGATCAAAAGTACTTGATAGATGCAGCAAGGCCTCAGGTTAGGCTAAACACCCTAGCCCTTAAGGCAATGGAAGTGATGGCATTCTTTTTTGAGCATGGCAAAGCCATTACCCTTGCTGACGGGGAGATAGCAAATGAGCTTATATATGGAGCCATAAAATCATCGGTTCCTATCCTAGAAATGAATTTAAAAGATACTAATTATAAGTATAATATTGGGGAAGCTTTGAAAGAAGCTGAGAAACTATATCATAATAATAGAAATATTATAGAAAGAAGGAAAGCGTGACAGGAATATATATAGGAATGGGCCTTTTAGCCCTAATAGTAATCTTACAATTTGCCATGATAAAAAGTCTTACTGATAGAACACGCAGGCAAAAGCAAAGATATGACCACCTACTTAGAGGAAATGATCCGGATCTTAATATCGAAGAATTATTAAACAACCTAAATGACCAAATCGAATCATCCCATAAGGAGCTTAGAAATATAAATAGGACAGCAGCAGATGTCAAAGATACAACCATGGGAGCTGTATCAAATATGGCAGTAGTTCACTTTGATGCCTTTGATGGTCAAAGTAGAGAACTATCATTTGCTCTTTGTATGCTAGATAATTTCCACAACGGGATAATCCTTACTAGTATTTATGGTAACGATGGTTCAAACGTCTATCTTAAGGAAGTAGTATCTGGAAAAGCTAGAGAAGAATTATCTGAGGCAGAAGATTCTGCACTTAATAAAGCAAAAAGATAAAAACTTGCAAAAAAAACTAGATTTTTAGCTGTCTAACCATATAGTAAGTATATAGAAAAATTTAGGAGGATTTAATGGCAACAAACGGGATTTTAGATCAAGCTATTAAAACTATTAAAGGAAAAAATCTTACTATAGTTTTACCAGAAGGTAAGGACGAAAGAATACTAGAAGCAGCTATAAGACACCAAGAAGAAGGGCTTATAAAGCCAATCATACTAGGTGACCAAGGAGAAATCCAAAAAACAGCTGACAAATTAGGAAAAAGTATTTCTGAAATTAAAATATTAAATCCAGAGACTTTTGAAAATTTTGAAGAAATGGTTGACGCTTTTGCTGAAATTCGTAAAGGCAAAATCGACAGAGAAGAAGCAGAATTTATACTTAGAAGAGATCTAAATTATTTTGGTGTAATGCTTGTTAAATTAGGATATGCTGACGGTCTTGTATCAGGTGCAATCCATACTACAGCAGACACAATTAGACCAGCTCTACAAATCATAAGAACGATTCCAGGAAGAAAAAGAGTATCTGGTGTAATGGTAATGTTAGGACCAGACGGCGAACAATTAGTATTTGCGGATACAGCAGTAAATATAACCCTAGAAGCTGACGAACTTGCAGAAGTGGCAGTAGAAACAGCTAATACAGCCAAAACATTTGGTCTAGATCCATATGTCGCAATGTTATCATTCTCAACACATGGCTCAGCCCACCACGACCTTGCAACTAAGGTAGCTAGGGCAACATACCTTGCAGAAGAGTACGACCCAGACCTAAAAATCGTAGGTGAAGTTCAATTTGACGCAGCACTAGATCCAGTGACAGCAGCAAACAAGCTTCCAGGCAACGAAGTAGCAGGTAAGTGTAATGTATTTATCTTCCCAGACCTACAAGCTGGCAACATCGGTTATAAAATAGCACAAAGACTTGGCGGTTACAAAGCCCTAGGACCAATTCTCCAAGGACTAAATGCACCAGTTAATGACCTTTCAAGAGGTTGTTCAGCTCAAGATGTATATGAAATAGCTATTATCACCGCTATGCAAGCAGCAGATAGATAAGAAAAAGAAGACTAATAGATATTAAAGGGCAATCAATTTTGATTGCTCTTTTTTATAAAAGAAAGAGGGTGGATTTTATATTTATAGATGAAATCAAAAACACTTCCAAGTCCGTAATTCCAATAGCAATCCTAGTTGTGATTCTAAACTTTTTTGTTGGAGTAGAATCAAGACTTTTAATCAATTTCTTTCTAGGATGCGCTGGTGTTATCTTGGGACTCGGCTTGTTTTTAACAGGTGTAGAGATATCCATATCTCAAATAGGAACAATAATGGGGGAATTCTTGGCAAGATTTTCTAGTATAATAAAGGTATTAATATTCGGGATTTTTATAGGTTTTACCATATCAATTGCAGAGCCAGACCTTTTAATCTTAGCCAACGAAGTTTCCGGAGCCATTGGGATGAAATCCCAATTAATTGTAATGATAATTTCCCTAGGGGTTGGGATAATGATATCCATAGGACTTTTTAGGATATTTAAGGATATAAGACTTTCGACCTTGATGTGCATAATCTATGGTATAGTTTTCATCCTAATGATTTTTACAGATGAAATAGGCCACGCCATTGCCTTTGACGCATCAGGAGCAACTACTGGAGCTATGACAACTCCATTTATAATTGCCCTGGGCCTAGGTGTTGCAAGCCTAAAGGGTGATAGAAGCGAAGATGATTCCTTCGGCCTTGTAGGTCTTGCCTCAGCAGGACCAATACTTGCCGGCCTTATCATGAATTTATTTTCAAAGGGAGGAGAGATAGCAATTGTTGAGGGAGCAAGCCACTCACCACTTATGTCAGGCTTTATAAATTCAACCTTTGCAATTGTGCCAATAGCCCTTGTATTTTATGTGATGAATTTTTTATACTTTAAGATCGAAAAAGATGAACTAAAGTCAATTACACTAGGAATGATTTATACCTATCTTGGTCTGCTTTTATTTTTGACAAGTGTAGAAGGTGGTTTTATGGACCTTGCAAGAGTCATGGGCGAGGGCCTTTCTTCTAGTAAGTTCTTACCACTTATAGGCTTTGTATTAGGACTTTTAGTTGTTCTTGCCGAACCAGCGGTAGCCGTCCTTGCCGAGCAGGTAGAAGACGTAACAGGGGGTTCTATACCTAGGAAGAATATCCTAACTGCCCTATCAATTGGAGTAGCTTTTGCGGTAATGCTTGCAATCTTTAGGATAAGGATTGATGGTTTTTCCCTATGGATGCTAATTGTGCCAGGATTTTTGATATCCCTAATCTTATCTAGAAGGGTAGATCAAATCTTTGTTGGTATTGCCTTTGACTCAGGTGGAGTTGCATCAGGGCCAATGACAGCCACCTTTATCCTTGCATTTTGCCAAGGAGTTGCTGGAAATATTGCCGATGGCTTTGGGGTTATATCCTTTGTAGCCATGATGCCAGTACTAACCATTATGATAATGGGTAATTTGTATAAGGGAGCCAAATAATGCAATTATTAAGAATAATTTTACCTAGGGGCAAGGGATCTAAGTTTATGAATATTTTAAAAGATCACGGCGCAACAGCTATAGGATGCTTCTATGGAGAAGGATCTGCACCAAGCGAGATTTTATGTAGCCTTGCCATAGATAAGACAAAAAAAGAAATAGTGACAGCTTTGATTGAAGAAGAGACTGCAAGAAAAGTAATAGAAAAAGTATCTGAAAAGCTAAAGGCTGTCAACACAGCTGTGGCCTTTTCGACATCATTAGAGGGAGAAAATAAAATGGATTATGTTTGTTTGTATGTAATTGTTGACAGACACCTAGGACAAAAAGCCATCCACATTGCCCAAGAACATGGGGCCCGCGGTGCGACAGTCATCCACGGTAGAGGATCTGGCGAAGAAGTCAAAAGTAGGGTGTTTTTATCAATGAATATAGAACCTGAAAAAGATTTGGTTATAATGCTAATCAAAAAAGACCTTGTAGAAAAAATCCAAAAAGAAATTTATGAACAAATGGATTTAGGAAGCGAAGGAAAGGGTATAATATATTCACTACCAGTTAATCATGTAGCTGGATTAGTAGAGCAAAATGATTAAGGAGAAGATATGAAAAAACTAGATACATTTGAGTTTAGAGAAAAAGTAGAAAGTGGCACAGGCCTTTGTCTTGTTGATTTTTCTGCAACTTGGTGTGGTCCATGCAAGATGCAAACACCAATTCTAGAAGAATTAGCAGATGAAAGTGACTATAAAATCTATAATGTAGATGTAGATGAGTCAAACGAAATTGCCAGCCAATATAATATAAATGCAGTCCCATCTTTATTGATATTTAAGGATGGAGTCCTCAAAGGCAACCTAATAGGTTTCCACACCAAGGATGCTATCATAGAAGAAATGGATAAATATCAGTAATGGCTTATGATATAGCAATAATCGGCGCAGGTCCTGCAGGACTTAGCGCCGCTTTAAATTCTAAGATTAGAAATAAGTCAGTAATTTTATTTGGTAAGGATAGTGAAAAAGTAGCAAAAACCAAGTCTATAAAAAATTACTTGGGCTTTTTAGACATAAGTGGGGAAGAATTAAATAATAACTTTAAAAAAACCTTAGAAGGCTATGACATAGAAAGATCTGAAAAGAGAGTTAGAACAGTTTATGCCATGGGAAGTTTCTTTGCAATCGAAGTTGAAAACCAAGATGAAATGATAGAAGCAAAAACTGTCATAATGACAACAGGCATTGACCTTAAAAAAGACCTAGAAAACGAAGAAAAGTTTTTCGCCAAGGGAGTAAACTATTGTGCAACCTGTGACGCAGCCCTCTATAGGGGAAAGAATGTTGTAGTAATAGGATACAATGAGGAGGCCGTAGAAGAAGCCAATTTCACAAGCGAGATTGTAGGCAAGGTTACTTTTGTCAATATGACAGGAAGAGATGTGAAGCTTAATGAAAATATTGACCTAATCCAAGGAGAAATCCCTCAAGGATTTGATGGAGGTTTAAAGGCAGAAAAACTGATATTTAAGTCAGGCAAAGAAATCGAAGCTGATGGATTTTTTATAATAAAAGATTCATCAAAGGCAGACAGGCTAGTTCCTTCTATAAAGATGGAAGACGGCCATATACTTGTAGATAAGAATATGGCTTCATCTATAAAGGGACTATTTGCTGCAGGTGATATAACAGGCAAGCCTTATCAGATAATGAAGGCTGTTGGTGAAGGTCAAATAGCTGCCCTTACTGCAGCAAGCTTTTTATCAAAAACAGTTGAATAAAAATTTGTATAATAGGTGTAAAATATATATTTTTACATTGACATAATATTTAAGATATGTAAAGTAATATTAAGATATATATTAGGAGGTTATTATGCCAAATAAGCATATAAATTTTTTTGAATTCAACAACACAATATTCTCTATGATTAGGGAAATTTCGCATAAAATAGACTTATTACTCCAAGAAACAGCCAACAAATTAGACCTAACCCCACTCCAGCTTAAGATAATCATTGCCCTTTATTCATCTGATGAGGACGTATCTATAGGCAACCTGGGAAAAACCATAGGTGTAACTGGTGGAAACATATCAAACATTTGCAAAAAACTTGAGAAAAAGGGTTTTGTAAATAGAATTAGAAGTGAAGAAGACGAGAGAGTTGTCAACGTTAGATTAACAGAAACAGGAATACAAGCAAGCAAGGAACTGGGAGAATACTTCTATAAGATTAGAGAAGAATTCCCAGATGACGGCGTAGATGTAAACCTAGAAACAATTGTAGAAGAGTTAAAGGAACTTGACATTTTACTTGATAAATATATATCAAGGAGAGCTATATGAATCAAAAACCAAGAAAAAATAAGCCCCTACTCTATTATTGGATAGGAGCTATAGTAGTATATTTTATATTTTCCTTTATTTTTAGTCCCATATCCCAAAAGGACGGGGCCAAGGAAGTATCCTACAGCCAATTTGTAGAAATGATCGAAAATGATCAGATAACAGAAGTCAACAAAGACAATCTAAAATACACCTTCAAAGCAAAAGTTGAAGGCGAAGAAAAAGTATTTGAAACAGGACTTTGGGAAGATACAGACCTAACTGAAAGATTGCTTGCCGCTCAAAAGCGAAATGATAAGCTAATTTTCGGCAAGGAAATAGAAACAAGGATGAACCCTTATCTTTCTTTATTCCTAACAAGTGTACTTCCATTTGTTTTCCTAATAGGAATCTTCTATTTCGCATCAAGGTCCCTATCTAAGACCATGGGCGGTAGAGGCGGATCTGACTTTATGAATTTTGGCAAGTCAAATGCCAAAGTCTACATGGAAAATGAAACAGGAAAGACTTTTAAAGACGTAGCCGGCCAAGAAGAAGCCAAGGAAAGCTTGACAGAGATTGTAGACTTCCTACACTATCCAAAAAAATATAAGGAAATTGGAGCAAGAGTTCCAAAAGGAATCCTACTTGTAGGGCCTCCAGGAACAGGTAAGACCCTACTTGCTAAAGCCGTAGCAGGCGAAGCCAAAGTACCATTTTTCACCATTTCAGGATCTGAATTTGTGGAAATGTTCGTAGGTATGGGTGCTTCCAAGGTAAGAGATCTTTTCAAACAAGCTAAAGAAAAGGCTCCATGTATTGTCTTTATAGACGAAATCGATGCTATAGGTAAAAAACGTGACGTATCAGGCTATTCTGGAAACGACGAACGTGAACAAACATTAAACCAATTACTAAATGAAATGGACGGTTTTGATGCGGCAGAAGGAGTAGTACTCCTTGCAGCAACAAATAGACCAGAAATCTTAGACCCAGCCCTAACCAGACCAGGCAGGTTTGACAGGCAAGTTCAGGTAGAACTACCAGACCTAAAGGGCCGTGAAGATATCCTAAAAGTCCATGCAAAGAGAATCAAAAAAGATTCTGACATAGACTATGAAGAAATAGCAAAGAGAACTGCAGGTACATCCGGAGCAGATCTTGCAAATATTGTAAACGAAGGGGCTTTAAGGGCAGTAAGAGAAGGCAGAAACAAGCTAAGCCAAGAAGACCTTGAAGAATCAATCGAAACAGTAATAGCAGGTATGCAAAAGAAAAACGCAGTAATCTCAGATGACCAAAAGAAAATCATAGCCTACCACGAAGTAGGCCATGCCCTAGTAGCAGCCATCCAAACCCACAAGACACCGGTTACAAAGATTACCATCGTACCAAGAACTGGCGGTGCCCTAGGATACACAATGACAGTCGACAAGGATGAGAAATACATCATGACCAAGCAAGAGCTAATCGACGAAATTGTGACCTTTGCAGGTGGTAGGGCGGCAGAAGAGTTAATCTTCAACACCAAAACTACAGGCGCATCAAACGATATAGAAAGAGCGACAGCTATTGCAAGAAATATGGTAACAATCTACGGTATGGACGACGAATTTGACTTCATGCAGCTAGAACAAATCCAAGGACGATACCTAGGTGGCCAAAGAGCCATGATAGTATCAGATGGTACAGGCAATAGGATAGACGAAAAGGTTGCTAAGATAATCGCAGACGCCCACTTTAGAGCTGTTGAAATTTTGAAGGACAACATCGACAAACTCCATGAAATCTCAGCCTTCCTACTAAAAGAAGAAACCATAACCGGAGAAGAGTTTATGGAAATTCTTGAAGGTAAGAAAAATAAGGAAGTAAGTGAAGAAAAAATCGACGAAAATACAGATGTGGACCTAAAGGATTTAGAAAATAAAGAAGCTAAACAAAAATCTCCAGATGATGGAGCTAAAATTTCAGAAGAATCCGAGAAGTCAGTTGAAAAAGAAAATGAAACTGAAAATGATTCTGAAAAAGAAGATGAAAATAAAAGATTTATAGACTTATCAGAAGACGATGAGTAAAAATACAGCCGGCCAAGTGCCGGCTTTTTCTTTTTCCCAGGAAAGTAAGCTAGAGATATAAAATTATGTCTAAACAAGGCAAAACATTAACCTAAGGTAAATTAGAGAAAAAAATATATTAGTAAATTAGACCAATAAATATAGGAAATTCCTATAAAATATCCCTAAATATAGGGAAATGGTATTTAAAGTATTGATAAAAAATAATTTAACTTTAACCTAGAGTAAAGGGTTATTATCATATATACAAGAAATCATTTACCTTAAAAACCAAAGTATATTTTATAAAGGAATATGCTGACCATTTTTCATTTGTAACAGGGATTATTTGCACAAGTTCCCAGCCTTCTTTGGCTTTTTCATTGATGATTTCCTTGCACTTTTCAAAAGTGTCGGTCTTTCCTGCTTTAAGACTTCCTTCTGGAATGACGTCGATAAATTCGTATTTAAACATAGATGCCTCCATATGTATTATTCTAATAATAACATACCTAGTTTTGGCCTAAGCTTGTATTTTTAAAAAATTTTTGAATTACTTAGTCCTAAATTTATTAGAACCTTCATCTTTCGCTAAGTTTACTTACTCGGTATGCCTATAAATATAATTCTATGGAAAAAATCGCAGATTTATTAGTATGAATCTTATAAAGTCGGAGATTGAATGACCGAAGAAATTATTAATTATTCATAAAATATCGACAAAAAACCAGGACGATTTTTAGTCCTGGAATAATTTATTTTTCTATTTTATTAACTAAAATCCTCATCAAATCATAGGCTTCTTTTAAGGATATTCCCTCATTTGCTGCTAAGATTTTTGCAGATTCGTATTCTGGATAGGTATAAATCTTATCCTTATATCTAACTTGTTTTGCAAGGTAGGTCTTATCTTTATAAGATATTTCGACTATTTTCCTATCTAGGATTGTCCTGTCGAGGTCAAATTTTCTTACTCCTATAGATGTGGTTTCTGTGAAGATTATATCTTCGATTTTTTCTTCATCACAAGCCTTATAAATAACCGACAATTTATAGGCTGGGCGATTTTTTTTCATAAAAATTGGGCTATAGTAGCAATCTAGGGCTATTTCCATGATTTTTTCTAAAGCGAATCCTAGAAGTTCCCCGCTTTGGTCATCTATATTTGTTTCAAGAAGTTTTATTGTTTTTTTTTATCTCTTTCGATTTCCATTACTCTTAAGATATTGGTAGTTTTTTCAAAGTCCTTGTTGCCTGCACCTAGGCCGATTTTTTTGATTTTGAAACTTTCTGGCGCTTTTCTGTAGAAGTATTTTACAATAGCAGCTCCAGTTGGAGTGATGTGCTCGCCTTCTTCTCCTATAAAATTAAGGCTAATATCAGAATCTGCTAGTATATTTGCCACAGCTGGCACAGGGATTGGCATTGGGCCGTGGGCACACATTTGATAGCCGTGACCCTCGAAAAGGTCTGAGAAGTAGATATTTTCTACTCCCAAATCATCTAGTAGAATGCATGTACCTACAATATCTATAATAGAATCTATAGCACCAACTTCATGGAAGTGTACTTCAGATTTTGCAATCCCATGGGCCTTGGCTTCAGAATCGCCAATTATATCGAAAATACCTAGGGAATTTTTCTTTATATTATCATTTAGATCTGTAGAATTTATTATTTTTTCGATTGCTTCTAGGTTTCTGTGAACGTGGTTATGGGAATGGTCATGAGAATGATTGTGGTGGTGGTCGTGACCATCTTTGTGATTATGGTGGTGATGACCACATCCGTCTTCGTGATTGTGAGAGTGGTCATGGCTGTGAGAATGGTCGTGATGATGTTCATATTCATGTTTATGGTGATCATGGTCGTGGCCTTCTAGGATTACATCAAAATTATAGGCATCAATACCATTTTTCTTTGTCCTATCAAAGACTAGGTCAAAACCAGAAAGGCCTAGAGAATTGATTCCCTCAATAAGTTTATCCTTGCTTGCCCCAAGATCAAGTAGGGCCGCAATTGTCATATCTCCAGCTATACCTGAATACATTTCAAAATATAAATCCATTATTTAGTTCCTTTCGCTATTAGTTTATTAATCTGACAAGCTTGGTAGGCTGCACCGTAGCCATTGTCAATATTTACTACACTTACTCCTTCTGCGCAGGAGTTAATCATTGATAGGAGAGCGGTGATGCCACCAAGATTTGCCCCGTAGCCGACAGATGTAGGTACAGCTATGATTGGCTTATCCACAAGGCCTGCTAGAACTGTCGCAAGGGCAGCTTCCATGCCGGCAATAGCAATTATAATATTTGCCTTTCTTATTTCTTCTATCTTATCTAAAAGCCTATGAATTCCAGCAACTCCCACATCCCTGTAGGTTTTTACATTTGCCCCGAGAAATTTTGCAGTAATCTCAGCTTCAAGGCTAACTGGAAGGTCTGATGTGCCTGCAGATACAATTGCAATTTCACCGATTTTTTCAGATTCTTTTGAATAATCGAGGGTTATGATTTGGCCAAGTTCTGAATAATCTACGTCTTTTATGACTTCTTTTACAACTTCAAATTGCCTTTTACTTGCCCTAGTTCCGATTACAGATTCACGTCTTTGGTAAAAGGCCTTGAAGATTTTAACTAGGCTATCATCATCCTTTGATGCGCAATAAATAGCTTCAGGAAAACCACGCCTATCTTTTCTAGCAAAGTCGATTTTAGCAACTTCGCCTATATCTTCATAGCCCTTGTCATCTAGGATTTTAAGGGCAGCATCATCAGTTATTTCGCCACTTTTTATCTTTAGAATTAAGGTTTTTTTATCCATTATAAAACCCACTTCCTTTTATCTTCTTCACTCAGGCCTTCGTCCATGGATCCTGACCTAAAACCTTCTAGGTCAAGTGTCACATAAGAAAAGCCTAAATTTTTAAACTCATCTATAACATTAACCCTTTTTTCTATAAATTTATTAAAATCACTTACTTCAAGCTCGATTCTAGCTATATTTGAGTGGTCCCTTACTCTGAATTTCTCAAAGCCAAGACTTCTTACAAAGCTTTCTGCTTTTTCAAGCCTATCTAGTTTTTCTGGGGTGATTTTTGTACCATAAGGAAATCTTGTCAAAAGACATGGGGCAGAAGGTCTTTTTGCAACACTTATATTAAGATTACTTGCAAGCTCTCTTACATCTTCTTTTGAAAAACCTGCTTGATTTAGGGGACTTATTACTCCCAGATCTCTTAGAGCTACAAGACCTGGCCTATAGACCTTATGGTCGTCGGTATTTGTCCCGTCTACCACATATCCGTAGCCAAGCTCATCTTTTAGCTCTATGGCTTGTTTGAAAAGGTGGCTTTTGCAGTGGTAGCACCTGTCTTTTGAGTTATTTATGATATGGTCATCTACAAAGATGTCTACATCTTTTATATATAGTTTAACTCCCATATCATCAGCCAAATTTTTCGCATTTTTAAGATCTTCTTCAGTAGATGATGGAGCCTTAAAAAACATAGCAACTACATCGTTTTCACCTTGTCTTAATTCTGATGCGATTTTGAGCAATAATGCAGAATCTACACCGCCAGAAAAGGCTAGGACAAACTTATCTTTGAGTAGATTTTCTATGATTTTATATAAGTTTTTAGTTCTTTCTTTCATGGATAACACTCCTTTTTTGAAAAATAATAAAAAATAATTAAGCCGTATTAAATACAGCTTAATTTTTCCTATGTAAATAGCTCCAAGGAGGAGCTATACATAACAATATAATCGAGTGTTAACGATAATTGTAATGTATTCTCATTGTACTTATTGGATCTATAAAATGCAATCGGATTAACAAAGTCTTGATTTTTTTGGGTATAATAAAGAGTAAGACAAGGGAAAATTTAAGGAGAATTTATGAGAAATAATAAGAAAAAATGGATAGCTGTAGGTCTTGCCCTAATAATTTTGTTGGTTTCAAACCTAAGCAATGTAGGAAATGAGACAAAAGAAGAGATAGGCAAGACCTACATAAATAAGCTAAGTAAGGAAGCCCTTATGGATACAGAAGTCCTAAGGGGGACAAACAACAAGGAAAAAATAAGAGTGGTAAACTTAAACGGGGTTATCCAATCAGATTCTAATAGCGAATTTGTAATAGACCAGCTAAGATCTTGTGGAGAAGACCCTACTATAAAGGGTGTAATTCTTGCTGTAAACAGTCCTGGCGGGTCTGTATATGTGTCTGAACAAATCGCAAAGGAGATTAAAAATCTTAAGGAAAAAGGAATTAAAGTTTATTCAGTCATGGAAGAAATGGCAGCAAGCGGCGGCTACTATGTATCAGCGCCTACAGATAGGATTTACGCATCAAATGAAACCCTTACCGGTTCAATCGGTGTAATTATGCAAATGTACTCTCTTGAGGGACTTTTTGATAAATATGGAATCAAAGAGCAAAATATTACCTCAGGTAAGATGAAAGATGCAGGAAGCCCTGGTAGTGACCTAACAGATGAAGAGAGAAAATATTTTGAAGGCCTTATAAATTCTGCCTATAAGAGATTTGTAAAATTAGTAAGCGAAGGCAGAAATATGAGCGAAGATAAGGTTAGGAAAATAGCAGACGGCAGGGTATATGACGGGGAACAGGCCCTAGCAAATGGACTTGTAGATAAGATTGGCGATTTGGATATGGCTATAGATGATATGACAGCCGAAAATGGCCTAAATGATCCAGTTGTCCTAAGTGAATCTAATTTCCAAAAATCATTCATGTCATTTTTCCAAAAGGCAAATGACTTTAGATCTGGCTCATCAGACCTTGCTATCATAAAGGAATTTATGGAGAAAAATACTCTAAGTCCAATGTATTTGTACGGGGGAGCCTATGGAAAATAGAAATTATATAGAAAATATAGACCAAAGAGAAATTTATAAGGAAAAAGACTATAAGCATGCCTACGCATCCTTTGGCCTAAGAGCCTTAGCCTTTATCATAGATATGATAATAGTAGGAGCCATTAGCAATATAATAAAAAGTTTTAACCTAGTTAATCCAGAGGCCATGATCTATAATATTTCCTTTATAGATATGATTTCAGGTTTTGTGACCTTAGCTTATTTTACAATAGCAAGCCTTATTACAAAGGGGCAAAGCCTTGGCAAAATGATTACAGGACTTAGGGTAGTAAGCCTAAATTCCGATGACCTCACTATAAGCCAGATTATAATTAGGGAAATATGTGGCAGGTTTATCCAAAATAAACTTTTCCTACTTTACGCTTTGCCAATATTTACACCAAAAAACCAAGGCCTGATCGATTTTTTTGTGGATACGGCTGTGGTAAAGGAAGAAGCTATTAGAGATCTTTATGGCAAAGAATTTTAGGTAAATTTACTTTTTAGAATATATATATTTAAAAGATGAAAAAAATAGCACAAAGATAAGCTTTAAAAGCCTTTGTGCTTTTTTTGTCTATATTTCACTCTAGGTACAATATACGGTATGATAAGGGTAGAAATTGATAAAATACCACTACATCTAGTAGTTAGTTTGGAGAAGAAATGAAGATAATTAAAAGAGATGGTTCAAAAGTTGACTTTGAATTAGAAAAAATAAAGAGGGCAATTTTTAAGGCATTTAAATCGGTAGACTCCACAATTACCGATGAAAAATTAGAATACATTGCCCAAAAAATTGTAAAAACCATAGAAGAAAAATTCCCGGTTGACCATACAGTTACAGTCGAGGAAGTCCAAGACTTGGTTGAGCTTAACCTAATTGATGAAAACTACTACAGGGAAGTCAAATCCTATATCCTCTATAGGGCCAAGCACAACATGGACAGGAAGGTAATCACAGACTTTAGTAAGTATGTATCAGATAAGGATCTGATGGAAATCGTATCAAAGGTCCAAAGAGAATTTGACAGTCAAAGATACCCAATCGAATCTCTTTACTTCAAATTTGAATCTTTCATCAAGCCAGAGATGAGCGATAAGGAAATCTTAGATGCCCTAATCCGTGCAGCAAGCGAGCTTACAAGCAAGGAAGCTCCTGATTGGGAAATAATAGCGGCTAGGTTTTTATCTTATAAGATAAACTTAGAAATCAAGGAAGAAGAAGACCGCTACGAAATTTATGATTTCAAAACAAAAATTAAATTCCTAACAGATAATAAACTCTACGGCAAATATATGCTAGAAAATTATACATCCAAAGAAATAGACGAACTAGAAGCCTATCTAGACTATTCAAGAGACGATATCTTCACCTATTCCGGCCTAGATCTTTTGAGAAAGAGATACCTAATCACAACCTACGATGGTAGACTCTTAGAAAATGTCCAAGAGATGTTTATGGGAATTGCCATGCACCTTGCAATTCCAGAAAAAAATAAGGTGGAATTTGCAAAAAGACTATATGATATCTTATCAAGCTTAAAAGCAACTATGGCAACCCCAACCATGACCAACGCAAGAAAGCCATTTAACCAGCTTTCATCATGCTTTATAGATACAGTTCCTGATACACTTAAGGGAATTTATAGGTCAATAACAAACTTTGCGGAAGTATCTAAGCACGGTGGCGGCATGGGAATGTATTTCGGCAAGGTAAGGGCAAATGGATCTGATATCCGTGGCTTTGAGGGAGTTGCAGGTGGAGTTATCCGCTGGATAAGACTTGCAAACGACACGGCCGTAGCTGTTGACCAGCTTGGAGTACGCCAAGGGGCAGTTGCAGTTTACCTTGATATTTGGCATAAGGATGTCCCAGAATTCTTGGGCCTTAGGACAAACAACGGTGACGACAGGATGAAGGCCCACGACGTTTTCCCAGGTGTCTGCATGCCAGACTTATTCTGGAAAAATGTAAGAGATAACATGGAAGGCGACTGGTACATGTTTGACCCACATGAAGTACAGAAAAAATACGGCAAGGCCATAGAAGATACCTACGGAGAAGAGTTTGAAGAATTCTATAATAAACTTGTAAATGACAAAGACATCTCAAGAAGGGTAATGCCTATAAAAGATATGGTAAGACTATTAATCAAATCTTGGTCAGAAACAGGAACTCCTTTTGTCTTTAATAGAGACCATGTAAATAGGCTAAATCCAAACAAACACCAAGGTATGATCTACTCATCAAACCTATGTACAGAAATTGCCCAAAATATGAGCCCATCAGAGACAGTATCAACAGAGATTGTCACAGAAAATGGGGAAACTGTAATAGTAAATACTACAAAACCAGGAGACTTTGTAGAATGTAACCTAGCAAGTCTAACCCTTGGTAAACTAGATGTAAATAATGAAACTGAGCTTGAAGAAACCGTAAGGACAGTAGTAAGGGCTCTAGATAACGTAATTGACCTAAACTACTACCCAACACCATATGCAGAAGTAACCAACAAAAAATACAGGGCCATAGGTCTTGGAACAAGCGGTTACCACCATATGCTAGTTAAAAACGACATCAGATGGTCAGATGAAGAAGCCCACAAAGAATTAGTAGACAGGGTCTATGAAGATATCAACTACTACGCAATCAAAGAAAGTGTAGAAATAGCAAAAGATAAGGGATCCTATGAGGTATTTGAAGGAAGTGATTGGCACACAGGAGCATATTTCACAGACCGAGACTACACATCAGAAAGATGGGCGAAACTAGCCGAAGATGTTAAAGAATATGGTCTAAGAAATGGCTATCTAATGGCAATTGCCCCAACAGGATCAACATCAATTATCTCCGGCACATCAGCTGGAGTAGACCCAATCATGTCAAGGTACTTCCTAGAAGAAAAGAAGGGAGCAATAGTACCAAGAGTAGCACCAGGACTAACAACAAAAACCTTCTGGCTCTACGAAAACGCCCATGACCTAGACCAAAATATCTCAATGAGAATGGCAGGAGTAAGGCAAAGACACCTAGACCAAGCCCAATCTATAAATATCTATATAACAACAGAATACACAATGAGACAAATCCTAAATGTTTACCTAACAGCATGGGAAGCAGGAGTAAAGAGCATTTACTATGTAAGAGGTAAGAGCTTAGAAGTGGAAGAGTGTGATACTTGCTCCGCATAGGATTTATCCAAGATACATTTATTTTCATTAAGGAGGGTTCCCTAAAACCCTTCTTTTTTCATCCAAGATAAAAATATCTATATTCGTTTTATATTTGCTAAATCTATACGTTGTCATTATTATTTCTGCTTACTATTGGATCTTCGTCAATGGGGGAAACCCTAGGGAACGTTTCGTCGCTCTCGGCCGCTAGGGCAAGATGTTCCCACATCGGTTTTCCCCTTACACCCCCATGCCGTTACACCCTCCGAGCGACCCCTCTCGGGGAAAAATGTGTTTGCCTACGGCAAACTATTGGTACGGAGGAGTCCTTGTATAAGGTGGTTAAAATCCTCACTTTTTTGAAATTTGGTCGGCTAAAATTTGATAACTCGCTAACGCTCAAACAATCAAATTTTTATACGCCAACTTAATTTCAAAAATACAAAGTCTTAAGTTATCGTCATACAGCAATGTTTGGCAAAGCCAAACGGCCTAGTAAACCTAATACATCGAGACCATTTTTCTCAAGGACAAGACCTAAATTCTAATCAAAAAACCCATTAAGAAAATCGCACTGTTTGAGCGTAGCGAGTTTGCGATTTTTAGGGCTTTGATGATTAGAATTAAAGTAAGAATATACGGTAAATATATACAAGGTTAACACCTTTACTAATAAAAGCTTGCTGAAAGCAAGCAACCCTATCCGCACTCCGCTAAGGAGACGCCCGGGGGTGTAGCGGAAAGGGGGACTGGGGGAACCCGGTGAGGGGGCATGCGGAAAGCCCCCTAGGGGTTCCTCCAGAAACGGAGATTCAATTGTAAATGAAATTATTATATTTGAGATTAAGATAATTTAAAATAAAATCTATAAAATGTATTATCTTGGATAATTAGACTCACTTAGTGAAAAAATTATACACCCCTCCATATTTACGGAACAGTTATGTTAATGACTAAGAAAATATATAAGATACATTTAATCTCGGATAAAAATCATAAAATGGTATAATAAAATATAAGATATTTCATTTTATGAAAAAAAGGAGTTTATTTTGAATAGACAAAGAAAAAAATCTTTGAGTAAAAAAAGGAGTAATGTTTTGTTAGCTTTATTTGTTGTAAA
>JBHWRC010000024.1:0-3381 GCA_043426375.1 Anaerococcus sp. | reverse complement strand
TAGGGTTTTCCATAGCTTGTCTATAAATTATTTATTTTTTAGGAATTCACTTATTGTCCTACCTGCTTCATAACCAGATGTAATAGCCCAACCAACGTCTGCTCCTGGTATAGAGTCATTTCCTCTAGCTCCACCAGCAACATCGCCTGATGCATATAAGCCTTCGATTGCATTGCCATCTTTGTCTATTACTCTAAGTTTGTTATCAATTTTTAGACCACCAAGGGTTGTAGCAAATCTTGGTAATTGCTCAACTACATAGTAAGGACCATTGTCTTTGATTTTTGCTGTCATATACTTAGGATCTCTTCCGAAATCTTCATCATTTTGCTTTTCAACAAAAGTGTTGTATCTTTCTACAGTTTCTTCTAAGCCTGCTGGGTCAATATTTACTTTTTCAGCAAGTTCAGCAAGGGTATCTGCTTTTGCAAAGTATGGTACTTTCTCACCGTCTGTTGCAAACCAATCGTCAAGCATTTTTTTAGTTATTCCGTACCCTGCTACGTTATCTTCAAATGCCTTATAGGTATCTTCATCCATTACTAAGAATAGTCTAGCATCTTCTTGCTTTTCCATTTCTTTTACAATATTGATTCCTGCTGATCTTTCATTTACAACTCTTTTACCAGATCTGTCAACTAAGATTCCTGAAACATCCCAGCTTGCCATCGAACCATTGTATGTTGATTTTGCTATTCCTGGTTGCCATTCAACACCATTTTCAAATAGCTCTACATAGCCTTGGTTTACAACATCTGCTCCAATTTCTTCAGCCATTTTTTGACCTTCACCTTGAGCAAGTTGAGCACCATAGTATACAAAGTTGTCAAGTCTTTCTGGAAGCATATCTTTGTTTGCAGCATAGGAACCTGTTGCTATTAAGACAGCATCTGCCTTTACTTCTACAGGTGTACCATCTGACATTTCACCTTTAGCTCCAGTAACTTTTCCGTCTTCATATATTAATTCTGTTATTTTTGTATTCTTTCTAAAATCAACGTTGGTTTCTTCTAGTTTATCAAGGAGTGATTGAATAAATCCTTCTCCTGCTCCTTCATAAATCATAGCCCTATCAACGCTGTTTTCTCCAAGAGGAGTTAACTTTTCAGGAATTTTTGAACCAACATAGTCAATTGTCCAGTCAGTTGCTTCTCCCATTTTTTCTGCGTAAAGCTTAAGATCTTCTGGAATTGATTCATTTCCACCGTTTTTCATGTTATCATCATATACTGATTCAATTGAGTCGTCAGTTACACCATAAACATCTTTTTGAACCTTAGAGCCAGTTATTAGGGTGAAAGCTCCAGATAAAGCTGTATGGCCACCTGCCATTGCATTTTTTTCTAGTAGGACTACGTCGTGTCCTTCTTCATCAGCAGATATGGCTGCTGATAAACCTGCTCCACCTGCTCCTATAACTAGGACATCAGTTTCAAGATTTATAGCTTCTTGTGCTTCTTCTTCAACTTTTCTTTTGAATTCTTCGCTACCATTTGCTTCGTCAATAGCTTTAGATACGGCAGACTTTACTGCATTTGAAGTTACAGTAGCACCTGTTATAGTATCAACATTGCTTGTTTGGTGCTCTAAAATCCTAGCTATGATTTCTTCAAAGCCTGTATCTGCAACTACAGGAGTTTCTGATGATTCCTTAACATCGATAGCTTCTATTTTATTATCTTTAAAAGTTATAGATAGCTTGATCTCACCGTTATGTCCTGTTGCAACTGCTTCAAAGCTGCCATCATCTATAGTCATATCCTTGCTAGCTGTTTCTTGTGTTTCATTAACAGTGGTTTCCTGTTTTTCTTCACTAGTTTCTTTTACTTCATTTTCTTTGCTACAAGCTGATAAAGGCAGGGCTAAGGCTAGTACGAGTGCTGTTAATTTAATTTTTTTCATATGTATTCCTTTATATATAAATAATAAGTATTTTAAAAGAAATTTAAAAGGTAGGATAGCCTACCTTTTAAATTATCTTATTTTGCAGCGTCCATAGCGTCTTTAAGTGCAGCTTTGAATGCTTCACTTGTTACTGTTGCGCCTGATACGTTGTCAAATTCTGTTCCGTTTGCTTCTTTTGCAGCTTCAACTAGTTCTGGAAGTGCATCTGCTCCGATACCTTCTGTTTCAGCGTGTTCATCAACTACGATGTCTTTGATTTGATCGCCTTCCATTGTTACTGTAAGCTTGATATCTCCACCGTATCCAGCTGATGTAGCTGTACCTGTTGTTTCAGTTGTTTCTGCAGTTTCTGTTGTTTCTGCTGGTGCATCTGTTGCAGCTTCTTCTGCTGGTTTGTCAGCTGAGTTTCCGCAAGCTCCTAGTACTAGTGCTAGACCTGCTATTAAAAATATATTCTTTTTCATATTACTCTCCTTGTAAATTTCTATTTTATTAGATTTACCTAAACAATATACCATATTTTTGGCTAAATTGCAAGCATTTTACTTAAACGTCTAGCTAATGACCTCGGAGATTACCTCTTTTATATTGGCCATTTGCCTTACTTTTATGTCCCTAAAATCCTTTTGATCAAGGCTATTTTTTGCCATATAGACTTTTTTGTAGCCAAGTCTTTCAAGCTCTTTGACCCTTTGTTTTATTTGAGGAACTTTCTTAAGTTCACCTGTAAGGCCTACTTCTGCAATGAAAACGACCTTGTCTGAAATTGGTTTTTTAAGATATGACGAAGCTATAGACATTATTATAGCAAGGTTGACTGATGGTTCTGATAATTTAAGGCCACCTGTCGTTTTTATTATGACATTGAAGTCAAAAAGATTTAGGCCAGCTCTTTCTTGAAGTATTGAAATTAGGGTGTTTAAATCATCTCGTCTTAGGGAATCACCTATCCTTTGTGGGTAGGGCATAAAAGATTTTGAAACTAGGGATTCGATTTCAACTTCAAGAAGCCTTGACCCTTCTTTTGTGACAGAAATGGCTGAACCTTCGATTTCCTCATCTCTTTGGGTTATGAAATATTCGCTTGGATTTGTAATTTCGATTAGACCTTCTTCATCCATTGAAAATAGGCCAATCTCACCCGTTCTTCCAAACCTATTTTTACTTGAAGTAAGGACTCTTAAATCTTCTTCAGGGCTGCCATCTAAGATTAGGACTGTGTCAACCAAGTGCTCCAGAGTACGAAGACCTGCCATCTCTCCAGTTTTTGTCATGTGTCCTACCATGATAAAGGCACGTTTCTTTTCTGGATTTTTGGCCATTTCTACAGCCTTATTTGCAACTTCAATTGTCTGAGTTGGCGAGCCTTGCTTATTGTCAAATTCTTGGAGGGAAAAAGTTTGGATGGAGTCTAAAATTACAATATCAGCCCCTGTTACTTTTATCTCTTTGAGGGCCAAGTCCATTGAATTTGTC
>JBHWRC010000023.1:0-11032 GCA_043426375.1 Anaerococcus sp. | reverse complement strand
TATAGATTTATCTTCCCTATATATACGTGAATATATGCCCCTACCTTTTATCTGCTCCGGCAGGATTGCTATAATATTTTGGTACATACTTGCTCCTTTCAGAGTCTTTTTAGACTCTTAGTGTACTATAATTGTACAATAACTTTATTTTTCTGGCAAGATGTTCTTTCCGATTTGCCTAAGGGCGTTTTAGGGGAAATATGAAGTTTTATATAGCTCTATGTTTTGATAATTGTGATTATTTCACCATTATAATGACTATGAGTATAATATTTACCAATAAGAGATTTGAAAAATTCAGAATGTTGAGTATATTAATACTAACCATGATTGTCGTAATAAATGCATGGTTTCGACCAAAAAAAGACGAGCCGCCTGCTCGTCTTTTTCTTATGCTAATTATCATCTCTAATCTCAAGCTTCGCTTGACCATTTCATGGAGAGTCCTCCCCGAGCCGGACAGGCTTGTTTCTAGCCGTTTACAAATATAGTGACCAACTCCTCATTGAGCCGGAGGGGCTTGCTTTTGCTACGATAGTGGCTATGATCGTCGTAATAATTTGCATGATTTCACCTCCTCTCATGCTATGAGGGTTGATGATAACACTTTTACTATACTTCTTTATTTAATTTCATAAATATACGTAATAATCTAATACCGAATGTATGACTAATACCAGCTTTTAAGTGCACGGCAATCTTTTTATTACTAGTGCTCCTACTCGTCGCACTCTCCATAAAAAATTGCATAAGGATTTTCATCAATTTTCCTGCGGACTTTGTCCTTGTAAAATTGTGAAAATCACACAAATTTCGCCCGCTAAATTTGTGCTACCATTATAGGAGGTGTCTCCACTACGGTCGACACGTGTACTATCATCCTAACTTTTATCTCACAGTTATAGTTTAATAATATTATGTTAATAAATAAAACCTAAACCTCGAAAAATAGTAAGGAGCATTAACCCAAGTTTCGACAGAGCAAAGCAAGCCCGTCGGCTCGAGGAGACTGGAGAGATTTCTAGCCATGTCAATATGATTAATATGGTAAATGTGTCTTGATTTACAATGCTTAAGATTAATTTGCCCATAAGTTTTCCAGAGTGTGTTACACAATTCGGTAGGCTTTGCTAGGATTTATCCTATAAAAAAAGAGCAATTTTGTTTTATTGCTCTTTTAAAAGTTATTTTATAAATTATTTAAATTTCAAATTCTTTGTATTCGTGGTTTGTATCTTCTGCTACAGATTCTATTGTTACTGTGCCTTTGTGGGTGTTGACTCCTGTTACTAGTTCTGGGAATCTTTCTATTGCTTTTTCTAGGCCGTTTTTGCCTATTTCTTTGGCGTAGATTGTTGTAGCATTTGATAGGGCGTAGGTTGATGTCATGGCTACTGCACCTGGGATGTTGCTTACTGCATAGAATGTTACGCCGTATTTTTCAAATACTGGGTTTGAGTGGCTTGTGGCGTGGTTTTTGGTGATGTCTGTTGATCCACCTTGGTCTATTGCCACGTCTACTACTACAGATCCTTCTTTCATTTTCTTGACTGTGTCTACTTTTATTAGTTGTGGGGCACGTCTACCTGGTATAAGGACTGTAGAGATTACAAGGTCTGCTGCGCTTACTGCTTCGTCTATGTTGAGTGGGTTTGAGTAGAGTGTTTCGATTTTGTCTGGGAAGATGTCGTGTAGGTTTGTGAGGGCGTCTATATTGACATCTAGGACTGTTACCCTAGCTCCCATACCTACAGCAATCCTTGTGGCAGCAGTACCTACTGTACCTGCTCCTACGATTACTACATTGGCAGGTCTTACTCCTGGTACACCTTGGAGGAGGATTCCCCTACCGCCTTCTGGCTTGGTTAGGTATCTTGCTCCTTCTTGTACTGCCATCCTGCCTGCGATTTCAGACATTGGGCGTAGGAGTGGAAGTTTGCCCTCTTTTAGGACTGTTTCAAAACCAATCGCTGTTACCTTTTTCTCTAAAAGCTCGTCTAGGAGTTCTTCGTTGCCTGCAAGGTGAAGGTAGCAATATACTATTAGACCTTCTCTAAGGTATTGGTATTCCTCTTTTAGAGGTTCTTTGACCTTGTAGATTATGTCTGAATTGTCCCAAACTTCCTTGGCAGAATCACAAATCTTGGCTCCTGCTTCGGCATAATCTTCATCAGATATGCCAGAGCCGAGTCCAGCCCCCTTTTCTACTAATACTTCTATTCCATTTCTAACAAGGTCAACCACAGCACCAGGTACACCAGCCACTCTTGATTCTTGATCTTTTAATTCTTTTGGTATTCCTATAATCATTTTTACTCCTAACTATATTATATAAAATTATATAAAACTTAACTATTTATCATCTACTGTAGTATTATACCCAATTTGAGGTCTTATCTAAAGGGTGTGAGAAAGAGTTGTATTTAAAAGAAAGTTATATGTCGAAAAATATTAGCTAAAGCTAAGTATTAGCAGACACCTATACCATATTACTAATTATCCATGTCAATGACTAAGAAAAGCTATAATATTACAGAGAATAAAAATCAAAGAATATTAACAATGAAGATTTATTGTAAACTTCCCCTCTAAAAGATTGATTATCTATAATTATTAGAATAAAATAATAAAAAAACATTTTGAAATTTTAGAGGAAATATTTATGATTAGTTTTATTGAGTGGTTTAACGAATTTTTGTGGGGCTTGCCACTTATTGTTGGTATTATGGGGACTGGTATTTTGCTTACTTTTAGTCTGTCTTTCATCCAGTTTAGGAAGCTTTCTTTTGCTCTTAAAAATACCCTGGGCAAGATTTTTGACAAGTCGGATTCTAGCGAAGGGGATATTTCTCCATTTACAGCTCTAGCTACCGCCCTTGCTGCCACAGTGGGTACCGGTAATATCGTGGGTGTCTCACTTGCAATTATTTTGGGTGGTCCTGGGGCTATTTTTTGGATGTGGGTTGCGGCTATCCTTGGCATGGCGACTAAGTTTTCTGAAGTTTCTTTGGCAGTAGCTTTCAGGGAAAAAAGAGGGTCAGCTTTTGTAGGCGGTCCTATGTATTATATAAAAAACGGCCTTAAAATGCCTAAGCTTGCCAAGCTTTTCGCTCTTTTTGCATCTCTTGCTGTCTTTGGAATAGGTAACTCTACCCAGTCAAATGCTATAGCAGGAGTTTTAAAGGATAGCTTCGGTATTTCTACTGTCATTACCGGCCTTATCCTAAGCGCAATTGCAGGTCTTGTGATTATGGGTGGACTTTATACTATTGGTAAGGTGACTGAAAAGCTTGTTCCTTTTATGTCCTTATTTTATATCCTAGGATCTGTCTGGATAATTATATTAAATCGCAACAATCTTATCCCAGCTATCGAATCTATTTTTGTGGAGGCCTTCCTTCCAAAAAGTGTCATAGGTGGTGGCCTTGGCCTATCTATACGATCTGTAATTTCTTCTGGTGTAGCTAGGGGTGTTTTTACAAACGAGGCCGGACTTGGCTCATCGCCTATGGCCCACGCATCAGCTATTACAGACCATCCTATCCGCCAAGGCTTGTGGGGGATGACTGAAGTTTTCATAGATACTATGGTGATCTGTTCTCTGACTGCACTTGTGATTTTGACTACAAGTGTAGATAGGTCGGTGGGTGTGGATCCAAGAATTCTTGTGGCCAGTGCTTTTGCAAGTAGTTCATCAGTAGGCGGTCTTATACTTTCGCTTGGTATAACACTTTTTGCATTTTCGACAATACTTGGCTGGGCCTATTATGGAGAGCTTGCTATTTCTTATCTCTTAGGTTATGGGGTCAAGAAATATTACAGGATTGCCTATATAATTATTGTTTTTGTAGGAGCTAATATGGATTTAGGTCTTGCCTGGGTTGTGGCAAATATCCTAAATGGTCTTATGGCCCTTCCAAACCTCTATGCTCTAATTATGTTAAGTCCTGTTCTTAAGAAGTTAAGTATGGATTTTTTCAAAGATCCGGCTAGGATAAGAACTAATCCCGAAGAGGTCAGAAATATTCTTTCATCTGATGGGAAATAAATAGTATAGTATAGGTATGATTAAATTAATTACTATTGATGTGGACGGAACTTTGGTTACTCCACTTAAGAGATTGAGCAAGAAAAATATCATAGAAATTGACAGGGCCAGGGATATGGGCGTTCACATTGCCCTGGCTTCTGGTAGACCATTTCATTCTATGGAAAGATACATAGAAAAACTAGGGCTCATGCAGGAGGGTCATTTTAGCGTGTGCCAAAATGGGTCTTATATTGTGGATAATGGGACGAAAAAATGGATTAGCGGTTCTTTTCAAACGATTGAGGACTTGATCCGTCTTGATGAGTTGATGGAGCCCTTTGATGTAGAGGTATCAGCTATGGATGATGTAGGCTTTTATACAAGACATGAAAATCCAAGTTTTTTTACCAAGTCTAGTGCCCTTATAAATAAGCTTAAGCTTGAGAGAGTTTTATATGAAGATTTCCCAGAAGATACTCATTTTGGAAGGTTCCTAATCTTAGGTTCCTCATCTAATATCAAGAAGGTTTTAAACAATATGCCAAAAGAGCTGAGAGATGAATATTACGCAGTCCAAACGGCACCATTTCAGATAGAAGTGATGAATAAAGACGCAAATAAGGGCTACGCCGTAAGGACCCTAGCCAAAAACCTAGGGATCACCGCAGATGAGATTATGTCTATAGGCAACGAAAAAAACGACATACCAATGCTAGAACAAACAGGCTTCCCTGTGGCAATGGCAAATGCCGTAGACGAGCTAAAAAAACATGCCAAATTCATAACAAAATCCAACCTACAATCAGGGGTGGCTTATGCAATTCGTAAGCTCATTGACAATGATTTGAAAATTTTTGTGTAGGAATAAATGACAAAACCACCGGGAGTACTGGTGGTTTTTGTGTGTGAAAGCTAATAGCTTGCGTAGATTATGCCGAATCTATGACTCTACGAATGTTTGTCCTGAGATTATAAGTGGATTGTCAACACCTATTTGTACAATCCAAAAGCATCAGTCCTTCCATCCGTTTTTTTTCATAAACGGGGATAGGGCTTCAGAAACGTGGGGTGGAGGCTCGTACATTTTCTCGAAGTTTAGAATATTTACTCTCTAAAAACGGGTATATAGTTAAAAACACAACAAAGGAGAATTTTATGGCTGGATATTTTTATATACTTGCAAATGTGACAAATGAAGTGCTGTATAAAGGATCCACAAATGATCTTATTAGACGTATGTATGAGCACAAGAACCATCTTCGTAAAGATAGTTTTACCGATACATATAATATTACAAGGCTTGTGTATTTTGAGTCTTATGATGATATTAGAGAAGCCAGGGATAGAGAAAATCAAATTGGAAAATGGTCCCGTGCCAAAAAAGATAAACTTATAAGTAAGATGAATCCAAAATGGAAAGATTTGTACTGGGATTTGTTGTAGAAAGATAACATATAGTTTAGGAAAAGCTAGACACCCATACCATATTGATTTTACAAAGGTGGTCAGAGGTTTCTCGACTTCGCTCGAAACGTGGGTTGATAGTTCGTACTATTTCTCAAAGTTTAATATTAATATTTGTAACAAAATTGTGTAGATACTTTGAGATTTAAGCCAGAATCACAGTACTCGTCTCGACTAAGCGTAGCGCATGGAGAGACCTCCTACGCACAGTCAAAAACAAGCACTGGTTATACATTTGGCATAAATTGCGAATATTATTTCCTTAATCAAAGTATATCAAGACACCCATACCATATTGATTTTATAAAGGTGGCCAGAGGTTTCTCCATGCGAGGGCTACTCCCTCTTAGTCAGCTCTGCACGCTCTCGGCCGTTAAGGCAACTTTCCTTCCATCCATTTTTTCAAAAACGGGGATAGGGCTTCAGACACGGTGCATGAGAGTATTTCCGAATACGCCAACCCCATCTCGATATATCCTCTGGAAGAGCTAACAGGGTATCTTATGAGTACAAGGACCATAAATACAATTATTTATCAAATCTATTAAATAAAAAAGGAGCCGGAGCTCCTCTCATTACAAAGTTATTATTATATAAGATCTTATATTAATCCTTTTTGACTTTTCTTGATAAATCTCAATTTCTTCTTATCTTTTTCGAGTATATCGAGGATTTTTTCTACATTTCTTAGGCTCTTTGCCACATCAAACTGCCTATATCTCATTTGTGCCCTTAAGCCTATATCGCCGATGACACCATCTACCCTAGAAGGACTTGTCATTTTGGCAGGCAGTCTTAGATATTTTGCCAAATCTTCATCATACATTAATAAGTCCGCTTCAAGTCTAAGTAGTTCTTTTTGGACCTTATTTATATTCGAATTTATCTTATCTGTCCTCTTATTTCTAATAATATCACCTAAAATATTGCCCCTAAAGATTGTTGACGTGGTGTATTCATATTGCTTGTCCATATTGGCCATAGTCTGTTTGATCATAGCCCTTACTTGTCTTACTCTTCTAATCATTTTGTCAGTTTTAACTATTTGTAAATCTATGTTCATCTTAAATCCCCTTCTAATATGGTCTTTTATAATATATACCCATTTTTAAAAATTGACCTAAGTTTTATGATTAGTATAATTTATATAAAAGAAAGAGAAATGAGGATTATATGGCAGAAATACTATTTTATAATAAAAAATACGCAAAAGACTATGATAAATTTAAGGAAATCTGTGCTAGTCACGATGTTGAAATCATAGAAGTAGACGAAAATCACGTTGACCATTATGTTGGCTACCTACTAGGTCTTGAAGGATTTTCTGATGAGAAAAAAGACGTGGTTGATGAAGATATTCACATAGATTTTGACTTTATACTATTTTCTAATTTTGATAATGAAAAAATGTTTAGCGTCATAGATGATCTGAGAAACTCTGGTGCAAATGTCCAACACAAGGCAGGAACAACAGAAAACAACATCCACTGGAGCCTAAGAGAGCTTCTAATAGAAAATGACAAAGAAGCAAGAACCATGGGCCTAATCCACAAAATAAACGCCCAACTAGAAAAAGCATCTGAGCTAAAAGAAAAATATGGAGAAGATGCCAAGACGAAAGAACTAATAGCAGAAATAAAAGGCTTTTTCAAAGACTCATCAATATTTGAAATAGATGTGGCTAAGGATTATTATTTGAAGCTAATGGATGAGAATTTGAGAGTTGAAAAAGAAAACGAATAGTTTTATCCTTGATAAATTAAAGTTGTCCCCATCCGAGATGGGGTTTTTTTATATCCAAGATATATTAATTTTCTTATAATTATTCTTAAATTATTTAAATCAATAGTATTACAGTAATTTAAAATACAAATTAATTGGAAAAAATCTATAAAAAAAAGGCTATTTTCATAACCTTTTTTTAAGAATCCTCATTGCCCACAATATAGCAATTATAGATACTCCCACGTCTCCAAATATGGCTAGCCACATTGATGCGTGGCCGAAGAATCCCATTGCTAGGATTATGACTTTGACTGCCATTATAAATGTGATATTTTGGACTACTGTGGAGTTTGTTAGTTTTGTGATGTGCATTAGTTTTTTTAGCTGGCTAAATTCTCCGTTTGCTATTAGTATGTCGGAAGATTCTATGGCGAGATCTGATGCGGACTCGCCCATGGATATGCCAACTGTTGCGTTTTTGAGGACTGGGGCGTCATTAATGCCGTCTCCTACAAATACTACCTTGTGGCCATCTTTTTTGAATTTATCCATTACATCTAGCTTATCTTTTGGCATTAGGCCTGCATAGTAATCAGTAAGGCCTAACTCTTCTGATGTGTGTTTGACCGCTTGCTTGCTATCTCCTGATACAACGGCTATTTTTTTGAAATATTTTTTGAGATAGGAGATTGTATCTTTGCTTTCTTTTTTGAGTTCATCTTCTATATGGATTTTGGCAACAACCTTGCCGTCTATGCCAAGGTAGACTGCCCTAGCTGAGTCTTCTTCTATTTCTAGGAATTTAGCTGATCCTATTTTGATTTCTTCTCCGAGTTTTGTTTTGGCAATTACTCCAAGGCCGCTTTTGTTGTCTACACTTTCAAATAAGTCTGGGTTTTCTTTCCTGTCTAATGACTTTACTATGCCACTGGCTATTGGGTGGGTGGACATCTTTTCGATGTTATAGATATAGTCTAGGGCCCTTTCCTTATCGTAATCTGTTAGGAATTCTACTTTGTTTACTTTGAATTCTCCAGTGGTGAGTGTCCCTGTTTTATCTGATAAGAGTATGTCTGCTGCTTGTAGTTCTTCAAAAAATTGGCTACCCTTTATTAGGATGCCTTCTTTGCTGGCTAGGCCAAGGCCTGACATAAATGATAGTGGTACTGATAGGACTAGGGCACATGGGCAAGACAATACTAGGAAGGTTGCTGCTCTTAGTAGGTAGTCTGACCATTGTCCACCGAAAAATAGGGGTGGTACTAGAGCAAGTAGTGCTGCAAAGCCAACTACTATTGGTGTATATATTCTAGCAAATTTTGTAATCAGTCTTTCGCTGTCAGATTTTGACATGTGGGAATCTTCGATTAGCTCGATTATTTTAGCTGCAACAGAATCGTCAAATTCTTTTGTAGCTTGGTACTTTATAATGCCCTGGCTAACTATAGATGAGGATATGATTTCATCCCCTACACCCAGTTCTACCGGCATGGATTCCCCTGTGACTGAAGATGTGTCGGCCAGGCATACTCCTTCGGTGATTACTCCGTCTACACCGACTTTTTCACCATCACGAACCATTAGGATATCTCCCACTTCTACATCATCTAGGTCGATTTCCTCGATTGTCCCATCGTCCATTAGCTTGTTTGCTAAATCTGGTACTAGGTCCAAAAGACTTTTGATATTTTCCTTGGATCTGTGGGTGGCTATATCTTCAAAAAGTTCCCCAAAACCATAAAACACCATTACAGAAATAGCTTCTAGATAATCACCGATTAAAAATGCTGTAACTGTAGCAATTGTCATCAGAAAGTTCTCATCTAGGGCCTGGCCACGTTTGAGGTTTGCAATGGCTTCCTTGATTACATCAAGCGATGCAGCCAAGTATAGGATTAAAAACCAAATTGTAAGGATGATACGGTTCATCCCCATTATGCGGGATGCAAAATATGAAAGAGCAAAGCTTAGGATAGCTATCAAGACAAGCTTATATAAAGTCTGCTTGTGCTCATCTGTCATTAACTTAAACATTATTTTACCACGATTTTAGAACCTGGCTCGATCTTATCGGCAATCTTATTTGCATCTTCGATTAAATTATCAAAATCAATATCATCAGCAAGTTCAAATTTTACCTTTTCAGAAAGATATGAGACTTTCACATCTTCTACCCCATCCATCTTTGAGATGGCTTCTTCTATTTTGTTTGCACAATTAGCGCACTTCAATCCTTCAAATTTAAATTTCTTTTTCATATATATTTCCTCTCTTTTATTCTGTAATATGTTCTAGACCAATTTCTATTATTAATTTGACGTGGTCATCAAGAAGGGAATACTTTATAGATTTGCCTTCTCTTTCGCTTTTGACAAGCTTGTTTTCCTTGAGATTCCTAAGCTGGTGGCTTATTGCTGACTGGCTCATATCAAGGGCTTCCGCAATGTCGCCTACGCTAACTGGCCCTTCAAAGAGCTTATACATAATTCGCATCCTTGTAGAGTCAGAAAATATCTTGAACAAGTCGGCCAGGTCACTTAGGGTGTTATCTGATATACTTTTTAAATCTACCTTCATAGGTTTCCTTTCATCTTTAACTCAACACATATGATTAACCTTTCATATGAATATTATAACATATGAGTTAAAATTGTCAATAATTTTAGGGACATTTTTTGAAATTTTTCTACTTATTAGTACGGCGCCAATAAAAATATAAAACAAGGAGTAGAAATGAAAATTAAGATCAAATACGAAATACAAGATTCAGATGGAGCTAGTAAGAAAACATATAGCAAAACTTTTTCTCAGGTAAACGAAAATAGCCAAAAAGAAAATTTTGAAATGTTTGCTAATGCTTATCTAAGTCTAGTAGAAGGCAATAATCAAGCAATTAAATATGTAGTTACAAAGACAAATGAAGAAGAAATTGCTTCAGGCAATCTTCTATAAGAAAGGATTAATAGATGGAAAAAATAACTAATAAAAAACTAAAACTATATTTCAAAGATGCTGAAAATACTCAAAGAACTATCTCAGTTGACTATCCTCAAGCAAGCTATCAAGATGAGGATATAAATAAAGCTATGGATGATGTCCTAAAGTCAGGAGTACTTGAAACAAAGAAAGGCCCTCTGACTACAAAAGCCAACGCTGAAATGGAAACGATAGAGAAAGCTCCATATACAATTACACAAGCATAAGAAAGACCCCGAGAAAATTCTCGGGGTTTTTTAGTTTTTTACCTTTATTACATATATTTTACAAATTCATCAAGAGCTTTACGTTTTGAATGATTGGCAAGAGGACCTGCCCCCTCCGCAGGATAGCCAAGGTCAATTAGGCAAACTACATCTTCATTTTCTGTAAGACCAAAAATTTCTCTTGCACGGTCAGGATCAAAATTATTAATCCAACAAGAATCTACACCAACAGATTTAGCTGCAAGAATAATATGTGTAGCAACAATAGCGGCATCTTCAAAACCAGAATCATATTTACCACCAGGATAAGTATAAACATTTGACCTATCATAAGAAATAATAAGAACGGTACTAGCCCCATAGCGGCAAGGTGTTAGCTCATCGACTTTGGCAAGAGCTTCTTCAGACTCTGCTACATAGATGAAGTTGTTTTGAAGGTTTTTGGCAGTAGGTGCAAGATTGGCAGCCTTTAAAATCACATCAAGTTTATCCTTATCAACCTTCCTACCATCATAGTTCTTTAACGAATAACGCTCTTCAGCAAGTTTAATAAAATCCATAAAATCTCCTTTTCTAATATGTACTTCGTACATTATACTATTACCCCAAA
>JBHWRC010000022.1:0-5241 GCA_043426375.1 Anaerococcus sp. | reverse complement strand
TTGTAGACATAGGATGCCATGCTTGTCATATCTAGGCCCTGTCTTAATCTTTTGTAGTGGCTCTTTCTTAGTCTGATTTCCATCAGGTCAAGGGCTGCCTCATCTTCTGTTAGCCTATTAAATTTGGCTATATCTCCTGATTCAAAGACTTCCATAGCGCTTGCTATGTTGTTTATTACAAGGTCCATAATGTCGTTTAGGTCTTGGGTGGCTTCATTGCCATAGTTTGCACCGGATTCAAATATTTCGTAGAAGTAGTCGACCAAGTTTTCTGACAGGTCTGATATTCTTTCTAGGTGGATTTGAACCTGTAGGTAATTTTGCATATCTCTTTCTATATCTGGCGGTGCCTGATTTTGAGAGAGGTTTAGCAGGTAGGACTGGATTTTGGTATCCATGTCGTTGACCATAGATTCTGCTTCTTTACTTGTTTCGTAGTATTTTTTATCTTTTGTGTTTAGATAGGATTTTGCTGACTTGATGTTTTCAAGGGCTACTACTGATTCCTGGATAATTGCTGTCTTTGTTTGGTCAAGAGCAGCTGCAGGGAAGGTTGTGATTAGTTTTTCTTCTAGGTTTAGGTTGCCTAAATCTGTTAGGATTGAGTCCTTGCCTGGGATTATCTTTCTTAATAGTCTTGCTACTATTCTAATTAGTGGCAAAAATGCTACCATTCCTATGAAGTTAAAGGTGAAGTGTCCTATGGCGATTTTCATTAGATCGTTTGCTCCGATTGCCCTTGCGATGGCTTCGACAAGTGCTCTGTAAGGATGTAGGAATATTAAGAATATTATTGACACACTTACGTTAAATAGGATATGAAAGAGGGATGTCCTTTTTGCAGATAAAGATCCTCCAAGACTGGCAAGTATGGCTGTTATACAGGTACCGATATTGGCACCAAACATCAATGAAAGGGCAACTCCTAGGTCTATTGCGCCTGAAGCGAATAGGGATTGGGTTATACCGATAAAGGCTGATGATGACTGGAGTAGGGCTGTGAGGGCTGCACCGATTAAGACTCCCAGAACTGGGTTTTGGGCAACATTTGCTACTACGTCTTCGAAACCTGGTATATTTTTGAGTTCTTTAAGTGAGTCTCCCATCATTTCTAGACCTATAAATAATAGGCCAAAACCTATGAGGATTTCCCCTATGTATTTGTGTTTTCTCTTTGATGAGAACATAAATACGAGAACACCTATTAGGGATATAAAGTAAGAAAAATATCCAAGGTCGAAACCGATAAGGATGGATGTGACCGTTGTACCGATATTAGCACCGAGTGTTACGCCTATGGCTTGTTCAAGGCTCATAATACCTGCCCTAACAAAGGATATGGCTATAACAGTGGTGGCTGATGAGGACTGGATAAGTCCTGTGATTACAATTCCTACAAAGACTCCCTTGATTGGGTTTGATGTGTATTTCTCAACATAACCTCGCATTTTGGGTCCTGCGAAATTGGTTAGGGCATCACCCATTAGGCTGATACCAAATAAAAATATGGCTAGTCCTCCCGCAATTAGGTTCCACTCAAGGGAAGACAGTGATGATAGATTCATATTTCCTCCAATTAATCTTCGTTCTCTTCTAATATATCATATTTAGCGGATAAATAAAATAAATTTCAATATTATTTTACTTGTTTTATTTATATTCTAAATAATAATTAATTATTATTTTAAATTTACTAAGCAAAATGGCTGTAAGTCAAGCTTTTATATTGACAAAACGCTTAAAACAGCTATAATCTTTATGTTACAAACCACTAGTGAAAGTAGTGGATATTATCACTATAAATTATGCAAAGGAGAAAATTATGGCAAAAACAATAGCAGCTATCTCAACTCCAGCGGGCACTGGTGGGATATCGATAGTTAGGATGACTGGGGATAAGACCCTAGAGATTATAAATCAGGTTTTCAAGCCTATAAATAATAGAAAAGTAGATCCTGTTAAGGACGATAGGTATCTTCGCTACGGCCATATAGTTGACAGTGAGGGTGAGATTATTGATGAGGTAATGGTTGCCTTTATGAAGGCTCCGGCAACTTATACTAGGGAAGACGTATGTGAGATTAACTGCCACGGGTCTTTTGTAGCTGTAAGAGAGATTTTAAACCTACTTCTTGATAAGGGTGCGGACCTTGCAGAACCTGGAGAATTTACAAAAAGAGCCTTCCTTAATGGCAGGATTGACCTATCCCAAGCAGAAGCGGTTTTAGATATTATAAATTCAACAAATAAATTATCCCAAAGTCAGGGAATCAACCAATTACAAGGGTCTTTGACCAAAAAAATCCAAGATATCAGGACCGACCTAAAAGAAGGCCTTGCAAGATTAGAATATTCTATTAACTTCACAGAAGATGGGGAAGACTTGCCTGTAGAAGACATAACAGCCTATATAAAAACTGCCCAAGGTAAAATTGACGACCTAGCTTCTACTTCAAATAAGGGGAAGCTTGTCAAAGACGGAATCAATACTACTATAATAGGCAAACCAAATGTAGGAAAGAGCTCGCTTTTAAATGTCCTCTTAGATGAGAATAGGGCAATAGTTACAGACATACCTGGTACTACAAGAGACCTAATTACAGAATATATCTCCCTTGGAGATTTTACTCTTAAGATAAATGACACCGCAGGAATCAGGGATACTGATGATTTGGTAGAAAAAATTGGTGTAGATAAGTCAATCGAATTAAGTAAGGAGTCTGATTTAATCCTTGCAATCTTTGATACTTCAAGAGCCTTTGACCATGAAGACGAAAAAATTTTAGAATTGATTAAGGGTAAAAATGCTATTATTATCCTAAATAAGAGCGACCTTGATTCTGTAATAGATGAGAGTTTCTTTGACATTAACCTACCTATTATCAGAACATCTATGACCACAGAAATGGGTATAAAGAAACTTGAAGATACAATTAGGGATATATTTGATACTAAGGAATTAAACAGAGAATCTGTCCTAATTACCAATACCAGGCATGAAAGGTTGCTAAAATCAGCCAAGGAAAAAATTGCCAGGTCCCTTATAGATATGGAAGCAGGTATACCAATCGATGCTTGCGAGGTAGACCTATCTTCTGCCTATGAAGACTTAGGCCTAATAATCGGAGAGTCTGTGTCAGGTGAGATAATGGATAAAGTATTTAAGGAGTTTTGCGTTGGAAAGTAATAATAAATATAAAGCAGGATCCTATGATGTAGTTGTAGTTGGTGCAGGCCATGCTGGTTGCGAAGCAGGCTTAGCAGCAGCAAGACTTGGAATGAAGACCCTAGTTCTTACTACATCTATGGAATCAGTGGCAGATATGCCTTGCAACCCCAATATAGGCGGTACTGGCAAGGGCCATATAGTTCGTGAGATTGATGCACTTGGTGGAGAGATGGCTATCAATATTGATAAGACCTTTATTCAATCAAGGATGCTTAACACTTCAAAGGGACCGGCTGTCCATTCCCTTAGGGTCCAGGCTGATAAGAGAAAATATCATGAAGAGATGAAAAAGGTCCTAGAAGAAACTGAAAATCTAGACCTTTTTGAACAAGAAGTTGATAAGATAAATTATGAAGATGGCAAAATTGTTTCATGTGAAACAGTTCAAGGGGCAATTTTTGAAACAAAGGCTCTAATTATTTGTACAGGTACCTACCTAAACGGAAAAATCCTAATAGGTGAATACCAAAAAACAAGTGGACCACACGGCCTCTCAGCTGCAACTTACCTAACTGATAGTCTTGTAGAAATGGGTTTTAATATCCGTAGATTTAAGACAGGAAGTCCTGCTAGAGTGGATAAGAAGAGCATAAACTTTGATCTAACAACAGTTCAACCAGGTGACAGTGAGGTAATTCCATTTTCATTCCTAAATGAAGGCAAGGACTTCTCAGATAGAAACCAAGAAGATTGTTATTTGACCTACACAACACCTGAGACTAAACAAATCATCATGGACAACTTAGATAGGTCCCCAATATACGGGGGTAAGGTCAAAGGAATTGGTCCAAGATATTGCCCATCAATAGAAGATAAGATGGTAAGGTTCCCTGATAGGGATATCCACCAAGTCTTTATAGAACCAGAAGGCCTAACTACAAACGAAATGTATATCCAAGGCGTATCATCCTCCCTCCCACAAGAGGTTCAATTAGAGTTTTATAAGACTATAATTGGTCTTGAAGATGTAAGGATAATGAGACCGGCTTATGCAATTGAATACGACATGATAGATACTAGACAACTAAAAAGAACACTAGAGTCAAAAGACTATAGCGGCCTATATTTTGCAGGTCAGATAAATGGTTCATCAGGTTATGAAGAAGCTGCAGGCCAAGGTCTAGTGGCTGGTATTAATGCAAGTCTTAAGATAAAAGGGGAAGATGAATTTATACTAGATAGGTCCGATGCCTATATTGGAGTTTTGATTGATGACTTGGTTACAGAAGGAACCAACGAGCCGTACAGGATGATGACTTCAAGGTGCGAGTACAGACTTACAATGCGCCAAGACAATGCAGACGTACGCCTATCTCAAAAAGGCTATGACATAGGTCTTGTAACAAAAGAGCGCTTTGATAAAATGTTAGAAAAAAGAGATAAGATTAATTCCGAAATTGAAAGATTAAAGAAAGTCATGCTCACACCTAAGGAAGAAACAAACAAAACCCTTGAAGAAAAACTCAAGACCACTCCTATCAATAATGGCGTAACCCTATACGAATTAATAAAAAGGCCTGAAATAACATACGAAAATACAGCAATATTCGATCCAGATAGGATTGAGATGCCAGCCTTCATAAAAATGAGTGTCCAAACTGAAATCAAATACGAAGGCTACATCAAAAAGCAAATGGCAGATATTGAGAAATTCAAAAAGTTAGAAGAGAAAAAATTAAGCCACGATATTGACTATGCAAAAATACCTGGGCTTAAGAAAGAATCAGCAGAAAAGCTTAACGAAATTAAGCCGGATTCCCTAGGCCAAGCTTCTAGAATATCCGGTGTAAGCCCTGCTGATGTGAATGTTCTATTAATTAGACTAAAGACTGGAGAGCTTTATGGATAAAAAAAAGATGTATGAGGTCTACGCTGATTATCTATTAGAGGTAAATAGTCACACCAACCTTACTACAATTACGGACCCAGAAGAAATTGAAACTAAGCACTTCAAAGACTCGCTTACAGTCCTTGACTATATAAATGAAGGCGATAAGGTCCTGGATTTAGGA
>JBHWRC010000021.1:0-4994 GCA_043426375.1 Anaerococcus sp. | reverse complement strand
TTTCGTAATAAGAATCTTCCAAAAAGCCAAAGCCAAGAATTTCTCCATAAATATTAGATGGGGAAGGGATACATTGCTTAATAGTGGCTCTGCCAGCTACAAGGTCTTTTAGTCTTTTAAAATGGTCTATAAATGGGTGGTTTTTGTCTGAAAGCTTTCTCACAAGCCTAAGACCAATGTCACGCCTTGTTTCAAACTTATTACAACACTCTTTATCTTCAAAGAAATATCCGCTTTCTCTGATATATCTTTTAACACCTTTTAGACCCCAAACAAAGTCCAAGTGCCAAAGTGACTTTGAATATTCACCGTCTGTTATTTCAGGAAGACTGGCATCGATCTGCTTTTATACTACGTAGGCCACAGACTTATCTTCACATGCCTTGTAGCCCTCAAAATCATCGTAGAAGGGATAACTTATGTCATCTCTTTTTTCTGTTTGTCTTTTGTATTTAAGTAGTTCTTCATTTCTAAGTAGTGATCCAACAGTTAAAAATCTTTTTGTCATTTTTTACCTCTTTATTATTTTCTATCTTGTTTCATTCTAACTTAGGCGTCTTAGAAAATTTGCTGTGTAATAAGCACTTACAAAAAAAGCCCCGTCCCATAAAGAACGAGGCTTTGCCACGTGTTACCACCTTAAATTCAAATTAATTTCACAATTAATAACTCATCGGGTACCAACATACCCTATCGCTGTAACGGGCGAATCCGTCTTATCTTAAATATCGGATAAGAAACTCGAAGACTATTTTCAACCTAATCTTGCTAAACTACTTACACCACACGTAATCTCTCTGGTTAGCTTAATTAAGCCTACTTTTCTTCTCATAGTCTATTTTCTATACCACAATTATACACAGGTTAATTTTCTTTGACAAATAATATTTTTATAATTATTCGTAAAGGTCGATATAAACTTCAAAAAAACATATTTACACAGTTAGAAAATCTCATCTTCTGTGATTACGTAGTCCATTTTTATATCCCAAGAATCGGTCGGGATTTTGCTTGAAGCAAATTCTGAAATCATAAGGCCAATTTTTATGCCTTGGTTTTTTGCTAAAAACCTATCATAATAGCCACCACCAAAGCCCAACCTATTTTTATCATCATCAAATGATAGGCCAGGGCAGATTGTAAGGTCTGGATTTGCAATAGAGTCTTCACTCATGCTTGTTGGAATATCAAATCTTCCTGCTTCTAATTCGGAAATGTCATTTAATTTTACAGCGATGATTTCCTTAGCTTTTATTTTTGGCACATAGATTTTTTTGCCATCGGCTAGAGCTTTTTCTATAAAATCTCTTGTATCAACTTCCTTATTTTTTGAGACGTAAACAAAAATACTTGACGCATTTTTATATAGATCACTTTTTAAAAGATTGTTGATTATCTGATTGGATTTTTCCCTAATTGTATATTCATCCATTTCTCGTCTGAGATTAAGGAAAAATCTCCTAAATTCACTTTTCATCTACTTTTCCCTTTATTGACTTTATAAGCTTATTGATTGGACTTTCCTTATCCTTATTTTTCTCTATACTCACGTCAAAATACTCATCCCTGTAGCCTTCCCTAAAGGCAGCTATAATCACAGCTCCGATTATTAGGAGGGTAGATAGGATCAAAAGCCAGATAAATAGGGCCAAAATCCCTGCTAGGGCTCCATAAATTACTGATTTGTTTGAGAAGTTGTTTATAAAATAGGAGTAGGCAAAGCTTGTTACATAGATTGCCACAGTTGCAAAGATCCCACCTGTGAGGGCTTGTTTGAATGGTATCCTATTTTCTGAATTACCTGGTGCATACTTATAAAATATGCCGAGGGCAGCTGCCATTATCAAAAGAGGTATGGCTGTAGTTAGTATTGTAAAAATAGGAGAAGACAAGAAGTCTATTATATACTCCAGATTTTTGCCTAAAAATTTCTCTGTTATATCAAGTAATTTACTATCCAAAATATTTATAATTTGTGGCCCATATATTTGAAATATAAGCAGGAAAACTATAAACATTATGAAGACAATGGTAAAGATTAGACTCATTAGTCTTTGTTTGATGGCTTTAGCCTGATGGCCTAGGCCGTAGGCGTGGTTTATGGCCATTACTAGTTTGTTAACCCCACTTGTAGCTGACCAAAGGGCAAAGAGGATAGTAACTGTTGTAACTGCTGCAGATTGGGTTGATTGAAACATTATGTCTAGGGCCCTTATAATGAGATCTGCTGTTGACTGTGGAAATAGGTCTAAAAACTCATAGATAATTTTTTCGTTTCCTTTAAGCACTGTCGATACTACCGATACAAGGACCATCATAAGTGGGATGGATGCTTGCAAGAAATAGAATGATAGGGCAGCGGAATAGGTCATTATATCTTGAGTTTTTAGCCTATAGGCTAGATTTTTTAGAAAATCTATAAACTTAGTCTTAGATATTTTCATTTTTTAGGTGCTTATCAAACCAATTTTTAATCTCTGTAAGCCTTTTTACCCTAGCTTTTGGCTTGCCAGATCTTGATAGTTCATGGTTTTCATGGTGGAATACTACCATCCTTGTGTCTACTCCATTTAGCTTAAGTTTTGCATACATTTGGATACCTTGCTCTAAAGGACAGCGGTAGTCTTCATCTGCATGGATGAATAATGTTGGAGTTTTTGCCTTATCTGCATATTTGATTGGAGATTGGTCCCACATTTTATCAAGGCTGTCCCATGGATTTGAATTAGTTTGGTCAGATGCAAAGTAATAGCCAATGTCACTTACTCCATAAAAACTTGTCCAGTTTGAAATTGATCTTTGGCTTACGGCAGCCTTAAATCTGTCTGTATGGCCAATTGTCCAGTTTGTCATAAAGCCACCATAAGAACCACCATAGATAGCCATTTTATCAGGATCAATTTGTGGATATTTTTTGATAGCTTCATCTACAAAATTCATAAGATCTTCATAGTCAATTTCCCCATAACGGCCTCTGATATCAGAAAATTTCACACCCCTACCGCTTGAACCATGTGGGTTGGTATAGATTATAATATATCCGTTTGAGGCAAGCATTTGGTGTTCATGGTGGAAAATATCAGAAAGCTCTGTCTTAGGTCCTCCGTGAACTGAGAGAATTGTTGGATATTTTTTATCCTTATCATAATCTTTTGGAAAAAGAATATAGCCTCTTAACTGATCATCATTAGATTCAAAGTTAAATTCTTCAATTCCTAGAGCTTTGTCGATTTTATTTTCTACTAGACTTCTATCTTGTGATTTTACTTTTAGCTCAGCAAGATGATCTGGTCCGATTGCTAGATAATATATGTCATTATCTGTCACATAGAAATCTTCCACACAGCCGCCTATTTCTAGTCTTAGGTCACCCTTAAGGTCTATTGAATATAGTTTGGACTCTTCAAATTCTGTGACAATGAAATAAAACCTATCGTTTTTGACTTGGAAGGTCCTATTGCCCTCAGCTCTGGCGTCAGTACCAATAGAGTTGCCAAAGGACTTGTCAAAGTCAGAATCATTTACCATTTTTATATTGCCATCAAAGTCGATTTCGTAGATGAAGGCGTCTTCATTTATGCCGCCTTTTTTCATATCTGTACCTACAAAGATTATCCTATCTTCGATAAAATCAAGAGTATAGATGGAATGGGATTTTTCTATAAGAGTTTTTTCTTGGCCGGTTTTTAGATCTTTTAAGAAGATTGAATCAAGAAATTCCATAACACGGTTATCATCTTCATGACCTTTTGCATAGCAAATTTTATCTAGGTCATCATTTACAGCAAAGGCACCCACGCAGTTATCCTTATCAGATTTTAGAATTTCTCTAAGTGAATCTTCTTTTGCATCATAGAGATAAAAATATTGAGTATCATCCTTTAAATATCCCGCCCCATTAAACCAGAATGGCAGGCTAGTTAGCTCTTTGTAAAAGCTTTCTTCTTTATCGTTATTTTTCTCTTCTTCGGATTTTTTATCAGATGCTTTTATTAGATAAGTATCATTCTTTATTCTTTTTAGGAAACTAACGTCCTTATCGATTTTGAATGCAAGTTCGCCTATACCATAGCCATTAGCCTTATAAAAATAATCATAAGAATCATCTGAGTCATACTTATAGATGAGATTATTATTCTTATCAAATGCATAAACTGAAGCGTTTTTCTTATCTGTAAGCCTATAAGAATCGCCTAAATTTTTGTCATAAATATAAATATCTTTGTCATATTTGTTATCATCTAAATTTGCCTTAGTTTTTTTGTAGGTAATTTTATTACCATCATCAGATACTAAAATTTCTGAAAGAAATTCATAGTCAAATAAGTCATTAATTTTTGTCATATTCTCTCCTTGTATATTTACTATCACTATACCCTTAGTTAGACGAGGGATAAATAGGAGAGTTAAGACCTTGAAAAAATCAGAAACTTAGCATATAATAATCTCAAGAGAAGCCACCTCTTAATTCATCAAAAAAGCCGCAAAGCGCGAACTTTGTGATACAAATGAAGAGTATTTCCCAGAAACGGGGCATCAAAAAAGCAGGAGGGTCATTCCTGCTTTTTGTCTTTGCCGCGTTTTTCTTTCCATATTTCGAAAAGAATATCAGCTAGCAAAGGTAATACAAATGATGATAAAATTATCATGAGTATTTCCCCCATTGGGCACCACCCCCTTTCTATCGGGGATAATTTTATTATATCATAAATGATTAAAAAAAGATTAGGGAAAAGGTTTTTGGGTATTATACTAATAAGTAAAGTTAGCATAGTGCTAACTAAATATAGGAGGAAATTATGAAACTAAATATCAAAGCTAAAAATTTCAATTTGACAGAGGACATAGTAAGTGAATCTGAAAAGAAATTTGATAGGTTAGATAAGTATTTCCATGATGAAGAAAGTATGGATCTTAGGTTTGCCAAAGAAGGTGTAGGCTTCGAAGCTGAAGCTACTATGTTTTTAGATGGTGGCACAATTTTAAGAGGAGAA
>JBHWRC010000020.1:0-4656 GCA_043426375.1 Anaerococcus sp. | reverse complement strand
CTGATGAGGCACCTGTGACTACTGCTACATCGCCTGTGAGGTCAAAATAGTTTTTCATTGTATCTCCTTATATTTTCCATTTTGCATTAAACTTTCGACATTATTATACATTCGTTGATAATGGTTTTCATTATCTTGATTTGGAAAAAGAAAAACTCCTTACTGAAAAGCCAATAAGGAGGGTATGTATAAAATGTTTTTAGAATATATCAAATTTGTCCACTTTTAGGTCTTCTTGCAAGAAGGATATGAATTTGTTTAATTCTTCTGCATCTTTTGGGAAGATCTGGAAGTTTAGGGTGTAAGTGTTTTCTCTATATTTGAGTCGGTAAGATTTTCTGTGGATGTGATTTTTTTCCATGTATGTATCTATCTTTGTTATCACTTCTGGCTCTTTTGATTCTACTATTGTTGTAAATTGGTCGTGCCTTTGGAATATGTCACTTGGAAACATGAATGATTGGAAAATTATTATAAAAGCTACGGTGACAACTCCAACCAAATACATGCCAGACCCAAAAGCCATGCCTACTATGGATGTTGTCCATATGCCTGCTGCTGTTGTAAGTCCTGTGACTCCATAATTTTTTACAAATATTACTCCTGCTCCCAAAAAACCAACTCCTGATACTATCTGTGCTGCGACTCTTGCTGCATCATATCTTTCTACATCATAAAAACCATATTTTGAAATAATCATAGCAAGACAAGCTCCCAAGCAGACAAGGGTATGGGTTCTTGTGCCTGCAGATTTATTTTTCGTCTCCCTCTCAGATCCAATAAGAAATCCAGATAAGACAGCAAGACTTATTCTTAATAAAAGATTGAGATTAAAATCACTAAATATTCCCATAAATCCTCCTAATAAAAAAACAGAGGTCGGGTGTAGATATCCAACTCGCTCTGTACTCTAAAATATTTTGATGTAAAGAAATTATATAATATTTTATAGACAATGTCAAATGTAATGATAATGTTTTCAAAAAAGTTTGACAATTTATGCATTACTATGTTAATATAAAATTAACACTAAATTTACATAAGTTTTACATAAATTTAATATTAAGAGAGACGAGAGCATGGAGATTTTACTAGTATTCCTGCGCTTTTTTTGTCCCTCAATAAAACGATTTCAAAAAAGCTTGTGTATTACAAACATATTAGGAGGATTTATGTTAAAGAAACGTACTATGGCCCTATTTATGGCTGCAGCTTTTGTGCTGTCAGCATGTGGTGGCGGAGCTAAGAAGGCAGAAGAGCCTGAAAAGAAGACTGAAGTTGCTGAGACTGAGAAGGCAAATAGCGGAGAAAAAAGAGTTATAAAAGTTTCTACAAAATTTGTTGATGATGAGCAAACAGCCAAATCTCTGAAAAAGGTTTGCGAGAATATCAACGAGAGAAGTGGTGGAAGTCTAGAACTTCAATTATTTACTGGTGGTATCCTTCCAATTGGTAAGGACGGTATGGAACAAGTTGTATCAGGATCTGACTGGATTTTAGTTGACGGAGTTAACTTCCTTGGTGACTATGTTCCAGATTACAACGCAGTTACTGGTCCTTTTTTATACAAAACTTTTGATGAATATTTCCATATAGTAAATTCTGATATCGTTAAAGAATTAAACCAAAAGGCTGAAGAGCAAGGAATAAAAGTTTTGAGCATGGATTGGGTATTTGGTTTTAGAAACATGGAAACTAAGAAACCTATCAAGACTCCAGAAGATATGAAGGGTCTAAATATCCGTGTCCCAACCAGCCAGCTTTATACTTACACACTTGAGGCTATGGGTGCTAACCCTGTTTCAATGCCATATCCAGATACTTATGCTGCCCTACAACAAGGTGTTATAGACGGTGTTGAAGGTTCTATTCTAAGCTATTATGACACAGGTCAATATGAAAATGTTAAGGAATATTCCCTAACCAAACACTTACTCGGTGTTTCTGCAGTTTGCATAAGCGATAAGGTATGGAACGACCTAACTGAAGAACAAAGGACAATCATCCAAGAAGAAATTGACAAGGGTGCCAAAGAAAACCTTGAAGAAACAAATAAACTTGAAGAAGAGTACACTGTTAAGCTAAAAGAAAAGGGAGTTACTTTCCACGAAGCTGATATACCAGCCTTCCAAGAAGCTACAAAATCAGTTTATACCAAGTTTGATAAGTGGACACCAGGCATCTACGAAAGAATTCTAGATGAATTAAAAAACGTTAATTAAGATTAGTATCAAAATATAGTAATCGCCAAAAGGCGATTACTATATTTTGAAAATTGGGAGTTATTATGAAGAAAATAAAAGATAATTTTGAGTTATACCTGGGCTCTATTTTTTTGAGTGTGACCTTTATCCTTGTAGTCATAAATGTCTTTACCAGATATTTTCTCAAATTCACCTATTATTGGGCGGAAGAAGTAGCAGTTTCTTGCTTTGTTTGGGTAATATTTTTGGGCTTTGCCCACGCTTATAGGTCAGATGAACTGATAGGTATTTCTGCTATTGTAAACTTATTTCATGGCAAGACCAGATCTTTTATTAAGATTATTACCAACGCCCTAGTTTTTGTTATATCTGCAGTTATGCTGTATTTTTCTTACAACTATACAGCAAACATGACTAAGATTACATCAGCGCTTGAAGCGCCTTATCAATTGATTTACTCTAGCATAGTCCTTTCTTTTCTCTTAGTTTGTATTTATGCTATTATCAAAATAATTAGTTCAATAAGAGAACTTAATGATCCAAATTTTGAGGAGGAAGACCTATGATTAAATTTTTGCCTGTAATTATACTATTTGTTTTATTTTTCCTTGAAGTACCTATAGCTTTCTCTCTTATGGGAGCAAGTCTTTTCTACTTCACTTTTATAAATACAACCATGCCTATGGAGATGGTTATCCAACAATTTGTAACCTCAATCGAGTCTTTCCCATATCTAGCAGTACCATTTTTCATAATGGTAGGTGCTGTTATGAACTATTCGGGAATTAGTGAGGCTTTGATGGATCTTGCCAATATTTTGGTAGGTCATACTAGAGGTGGACTTGCCCAAGTAAACGTGCTTTTATCAGCTCTTATGGGTGGTATATCAGGTTCTGCTAACGCCGATGCTGCTATGCAATCTAAGATGCTTGTGCCTGAGATGACTAAAAAGGGTTTTTCTCTTGAGTTTTCTGGCGCAGTTACAGCTGCTTCTTCTGCAGTAAGCCCAGTTATACCTCCAGGAACCAACTTGATTTTATTTTCAATTATAGCTGGTATTCCTGTTGGGTCTATGTTTCTTGCTGCCTATGGCCCTGGTATCTTGATGACAGTAGCCCTTATGATTACTGTACAAATCATAGCTGTAAGAAGAAAATATAAGCCAAACCTAGAAAAAAGAGCGACCTTCATTGAAGTATTAAAGCAAATCCTGCATTCTTCTTGGGCCCTAGTTATACCTTTTGGTATCATCATGGGAATGAGAATGGGTGCCTTTACACCTACTGAAGCAGGAGCTATAGCTGTTGTATTCTCTTTATTTGTTGGATTTTTAATCTACAAAAAATTAAAACCAGAACATTTAAGCATAGTTCTTATGGATACTGTAAAATCTACAGGATCTGTTTTGCTTATTATCGCCAGTGCTAAGGTTTTCGGTTATTACCTCACTTTAGAGATGATTCCACAACAAATAACCCAGGCCTTGGTGAATTTCACAGATTCTCAATTAGTATTTTTACTCCTTGTGAATGTACTTTTACTAATAATCTGTATGTTCATTGAAGGTGGAGCAGCACTTGTAATTTTGGCGCCACTTCTAGTGCCAGCTGCCAACCAATTTGGAATTAATACCCTACATTTTGGAATGATATTTATAGTAAATATTATGATAGGCGGTTTAACTCCACCATTTGGTTCAATGATGTTTACAGTTTGCTCAATCCTTGATATAAAAATGGAAAAATTCATTAAAGAGATTTGGCCATTTATAGTTGCCCTTATAGTGGTTCTTCTATTAGTGACTTTCTCAGAAAAAATAGCTCTCTTCGTGCCATTAATGTTCGGAGGGGTATAGGTGATTGATAGATCAGTATTTTTGCTTGATATGGACGGAACAATCTATCTGGGAGATAGACTGATAGATGGAGCCCTAGATTTTTTAAATAAAATAAAAGAAAATGATAAGAGATATATTTTCCTAACCAATAATGCATCTAAGGATAAAAATACTTATGTAAAAAAATTAAGCGATTTTGGTATCAAAACCACTAGAGATGATGTATTCTCATCTGCAGATGCTACAATAGCATATCTTAGGAAAGAAAACAAGAGAAAGCTTTTTCTTATTGGCAATAGCTTTTTGAGGGGAGATCTGGAAAAGGCTGGCTTTGAGATAGTCGATGGTAGAGGAGAAGATATAGATGCAGTTCTTCTAAGCTTTGATACAGAGCTTGTCTACGACAAACTTTGGATAGCTTGTGATTATCTCCAAGATGGCTATGACTATTACGCTACCCATCCTGATTTTGTCTGTCCCCTACCAGGTGGCAGGATTATGCCAGATGCAGGGTCACTAATAGAACTCCTCTACGCTTGTGTCCACAGAAGACCTATTGTAATCGGCAAGCCAGAAGAGAAAATGATCGAGGCTGTTATCGAAAAATACGGTTTT
>JBHWRC010000019.1:0-7213 GCA_043426375.1 Anaerococcus sp. | reverse complement strand
CTAGATAAATCTAAAATAAATAGTATAATTTATATATAATATGTGATATAAATCTGTAATATGGATGGAGGAGGGATTTATTGGATATTAATATCAAATTAGGGCTGATGATTATTTTTGGTATCATCGGCGGTAAGATTTCAAGGAGGTTTAGTCTTCCAAATGTGACTGGTTACATTGTGGCGGGGCTGTTTTTAGGACCTTCGTTTTTTAATGTTTTAAATGATGCCAACCAGCCTATGGTGGATTTTGTAAATGAGTTTGCCTTAGGTGTTATTGCCTTTTCTATTGGTAGTGAATTTAGGTTTGAGGACCTTAAAAAACTCGGTAAGGACGTCTTTGTTATTACTGTTTGTGAGGTTGTTGGAGTTTTATTGGTGGTCTTTTCCGTCATGTATTTCTTGCTTGGCAAATCTTTTGTATTTTCTATTATTATTGCCTCGATGTCAGCGGCAACAGCTCCTGCAGGCACCATGATGGTTATCAGACAATTTAGGGCCTACGGACCTTTGACAAAGACTATTTTGCCAGTGGCAGCCCTTGATGATGTTTTGGGTATTATTACTTTTGGGATTTCCCTGTCTTTGGCAAAGTTTTCCATAGGCGATAAGGCTGCGAGCGTGTCGATGATGATCTTATCACCGCTTATAGAAATTGGACTTTCTTTCTTGTTGGGCCTTGCCCTTGGTTTTGCTTTTACCTATCTTATAAAGAGGGTAAAGTCTAAGGAAGATGCCTTATCGGCAATTATTACGGTGATTTTACTTTCAACAGGCCTTGCAAATTATTTCAAACTTTCACCACTTCTTGTAAATATGGTTGTGGGAGGAGTGCTTGTAAATTACCACCACAATTCAAAACAAGTTTTTGATAATATAAACGACTTTGCACCGCCTGTCAATCTCTTGTTTTTCACTTTTGCTGGTGCGAAACTTGACCTTTCGGTCTTATTTTCTATAGGGGCGCTAGGGATTTTCTATGCTTTTTCTAGGGCTATTGGTAAAATTGCAGGTGCTTCAATCGGTGCAAAAATTGTTAAAGCTGAAGAGACAGTTACCAAGTGGCTTGGTCTTGCACTTTTGTCCCAAGGAGGGATTTCCATTGGTTTATCAATGATTGTAGCAAGAGAACTACCGGGTTTTGCGGATGAGATTATTACTGTTATCCTGTTTTCAGTTTTGGTATTTGAAATCCTAGGGCCTATCCTTGCTAAGATTTCGATTACAAAGGCAGGCGAGGTTGACGGATTATTAAGAATAAATCAAAAGGAGTTTAACTAATGAAGGCATTGTTTTTGGTTTTGAATAAGACAGAGAGATTAAATGAAATTTTGGAGAAGTTTGTAGAAGTAGGGGTCTCAGGGGCGACAATCCTTGATTCCCAGGGCATGGGTTCTGCCCTGATCGAAGGGGATATTCCACTCTTTGGTGGGGTTTTAAGGTCGGTTATGGACAATAATAGGCCTTATAATAAGACTATTTTCACATTGGTAGAAGATGATAAGCTAATTGCAATTAAGGATGCTGTTAAGGAAGTCTTGGGCGATATGAACAAGCCTGGGGTAGGCCTTATGTTTTCAGTTGATGTTGATAATGTGACAGGTATATAAAAAGGAGCTGGCAGGAAAATCCTAGCCAGCTCTTTTTTTCTATAAAGATTCAATTTTCAATATATTTTCTCATAAATTTTACATAAAGGTTGCCCCGTCACAGTAGAGAATTTCGCCTGAGACGTAGGATGCGAGGTCTGATGCCAAAAATAGGACTGTATTTGCAACTTCTTCTGGCTCGCCAATCCTCTTTAGCGGGATGATTTGCTTAACTGGTTCGATTTGCTCAGCTGGCAAAACTTTTACCATGTCGGTGTTGGTTACGCCTGGTGCTACGGCATTGACTCTGATTCCATAAGGGCCAAGCTCTCTTGCAAGTGATATGGTAAGTCCATTTATAGCAAACTTGCTTGTAGGATAGGCAATTCCAGTTTGTTGGCCGTTTTTAGAAACCATCGATGATAGGTTTATAATAGATCCTGACCTTTTTTCAGTAAGGTGAGGCAGGAAGTTGTAGATCATATTGTATGTTCCGTTGACATTGATATCCATTACATTAGAAAAGTGATTTAAATCTGCATTTAGACTTGGGATATTATCTGAAATGCCGGCGCAGTTTACAATTATATCCACACTGCCAAAATCCTCTAGGACTTTTTTAGCAAATTCTGATACACTTTCCTCATCAGTTAATTTTGGCGAGTAACCCTTAAAGTTTTCCTTGTCGTATTTTTCACAAAGCTTCTCGACTGCCTTATTTGCAGATTCTTCTCTAGAACCAAGAACGGCAACCTTAGCTCCATTATCTAGGAATTTTTCTGCTATGGCATAGCCTATTCCCCTTGATGAACCGGTTACTACTGCTACTTTGTTTTCTAATAATTTCATAATGCCTCCTTTTAAAAAACGTTTCTTACTTCTACTTTATACTAGATTTGATTAATAAGCAAATATTTATTAAAGTCAAGATTTTTATTTGACAAAGGCCATTTTTACGAGTATTATTACTAGGTAATCTCTACTCCGTAGTATAAACGGGGTCAATAGTCCACAGGGAGGTGAAAAAATATGAATAATTACGAAGCAGTATTGATTTTCAAGACTGAATTAGCTGATGCTGACAGAACTAATCTTCTTGACAGATTTAAAGGTCACATAGAAGAAAATGGTGAAATTGTATCAGTTGATGACTGGGGTAAAAGAAGACTTGCATACGAAATTAAAGACCTAAAGGATGGTTACTACTATATCGTAGATTTCAAGTCTGAACCAGATCATATCAAAGAATTTGAAAGAAGATTAAGACTTTCAGATAGCGTTCTTAGATACATGGTTATAAGAAAAGAGGACTAATATGAATAAAGTGATACTCATAGGCCGCCTAGTTAGGGACCCTGAGCTTAGGTATACCCAATCAAACCAAGCGGTATGCACATTCACATTAGCAGTTGATAAAAAACTTAGTCGAGAAAGAAGAGAAGAAGCGGAAGCAGCTAATCGTCCAACAGCGGATTTTCCAAGGATAACAGTGTGGGGAAGACAAGCAGAAAATGCTAGTAGGTACCTATTTAAAGGAAGTCAATGCGCAGTAGAAGGTAGAATCCAAACGGGAAGCTACCAAGATAGAGAAACAGGTAAGACAGTCTATACAACAGATGTTGTTGCCGATAATGTAGAGTTTTTAGGATCTAGGTCAGATGGCCAAAGACAAAGTCATAGCTCTTACCCAGGTGACAACCAAGATGTCTATAACAACAACTATTCTCAAACAAATTCATACCAAAATAACAATCAAGCTGGCGGTCCAACCAGCAATGATGACTTTTTTGATGATGATTTTACTGAAATACAAGACGATGGCAGAATTCCATTCTAAGAAAGTATAGAGAAAGGAATTACAATGGTAAGAAGATTTAAACCAAGAAAAAAGGTTGATCCATTTGTTAAAGACCCATCAAAGGTAATAGACTACAAAGACATTGAAACTCTAAAAAGATTTGTTACCGACAGAGGTAAGATTCTTCCAAGAAGAGTTACAGGTCTTAATGCAAAACACCAAAGAGAAATAACAAGAGCAATCAAAAGAGCTAGACAAGTAGCTTTATTGCCTTACGAAGAAAACTAAGACAAAAAACTATTCAATAATAAATTTCAATAAGCATTTAGGGGGCACGGCTCCCTTTTTATTTGCTTAAAACATGCATATTAAATATAACAAAGTATAGTTATATATATTAATTTAAACATAAAAGGAGGAATTATGTTTGTAGTAATTATTTCTCTCATAGTGGCCATTTTAGCGCTAATCTTCATGGCCTTTACAATCAGAGAGAGAATCCTTCCTGTATCAAGTGGTTCAAAAAGAATGCACGAAATATCAGGATACATCAAAGAAGGCGCAATGACATTCATAGTTAGCGAATATAAGTATATCTTAGCATTTGTAGTAATAGTATCAATCCTAACTACAATATTTTTAGACTTTAAAATCACAATCTGCTATATCCTTGGTTCAGCATTTTCTATGCTAACAGGATTTATCGGAATGAGAACAGCAACAGAAGCCAATGCAAGATGTGCAAACGAAGCAATGGAAGGTGGCACAAATAGAGCCCTAAAACTAGCCTTCTCAGGCGGATCTGTAATGGGTTTTGCAGTAACAGGACTTGGTTTTTCAGGACTATTAATTTGCTACCTAATCTTTAGAGATCCAGCAATCGTAATGGGATACTCACTAGGAGCATCATCAGTAGCCCTATTTGCAAGAGTAGGTGGTGGTATCTACACAAAGGCAGCAGACCTTGGTGCAGACCTAGTAGGTAAGGTAGAAGCAGGAATACCAGAAGATGACCCAAGAAACCCAGCAGTAATCGCAGACAATGTTGGTGACAACGTAGGAGACGTAGCAGGAATGGGAGCTGACTTATTTGAATCCTATGCAGGAGCAATCATTTCAGCAATAACCCTAGGGCTTGTAACATATGGTGAAAGTGGACTTAACTTCACTCTTCTATTAATTACAATAGGAATAATCGCATCATTTGTAGCAAACTTCCTATTTACATCTAAAAACCACAGAGACCCACAAAAAGCTCTAATGATGACAATCTATATATCAGGAGCAATCGTACTAATAGCAGCAATTATTCTGTCATTTGCATACTTCGGCAATATAAAAGCAGCCCTTTCAATCATTACAGGAATCCTTGTAGGAATTGCAATCGGACTTTTAACAGAAGTATACACATCAGATAAATTTAAACACGTAAAAAATATCGCAGAAGAATCAAAAACAGGTGTTGCAACCAACATCATAGCAGGACTATCAACAGGAATGCTATCAACAGTATTCCCAATCATCCTAATAGGCCTTGGAATCATCGTAGCATACTGGGCAGACGGAGTATTTGGTATAGCTCTATCAGCAGTAGGTATGCTATCAACAACAGCTACAACAGTAGCAGTAGACGCATACGGACCAATCACAGACAACGCTGGTGGAATCGCAGAAATGGCATCCCTACCAAGCGAAGTTAGAGACATCACTGACGAACTAGACTCAATCGGAAACACAACAGCAGCAATCGGTAAAGGATTTGCAATAGGATCAGCAGCCCTAACAGCCCTATCCCTATTCGTAACCTACTCCGAAACCCTAGGACTTGAAACAATCTCAATCCTAGACAGCCACGTAGTAGCAGGAATGTTTGTCGGAGCAATGCTACCATTCCTATTTACAGCACTAACAATGAACTCAGTAGGAAAAGCTGCCACAGAAATGATTGAAGAAGTAAGAAGACAATTCAAAAACGACCCAGGTCTACTAGAAGGAACAAGCAAACCAGATTATCAAAAATGTATTGAAATCTCAACATCAGCTTCCCTAAAAGAAATGATCCTACCAGGCGTTTTAGCAATAATTGTACCAATCTTTGTAGGCCTAGTATTCGGCCCAGAAGCCCTAGGAGGTCTCTTAGCAGGAGCCCTAGTAACAGGCGTACTAATGGCAATCTTCATGTCAAACGCAGGTGGTGCTTGGGATAACGCAAAGAAATACATCGAAACCCTAGAAGGCGAAGATGGAAAAGGATCAGAAGCTCACAAGGCATCTGTAGTAGGAGACACAGTAGGAGACCCATTCAAAGATACATCAGGTCCATCACTAAACATCCTAATCAAACTAATGACAGTAGTATCAGTAATCTGCGCTGGACTATTTATCTAAGAAAACAAAAAACTCGACCTCATCAGAAGATGGGGTCTTTTTTTGGGCTCTTTATCAAAACGTGTTGATAAAGAGCAAAATTATAAAAACAAAGTGTGAGTATGACCTTGCACTTTTTTTATGTCTAAAATCGGGACATTTTCCTTATAAATTCTATATATAAGTAGACGTAAATACTAAAAGAGAATTTATGACAGCTACTTATTATACAATATTACCAGCAGAAATCAGGCTCGAGAAGATACTACTTCCCTATGAGATACTGCAATTTTCAGACATTCTGGCCCTTTCAAACACCAAGGGTTATTGTTATGCAACAAATTCATATTTTGCCAAAATCTACGGTGTATCGGTCGTATCTGTATCAAAGAAGACTATATGACCTATAAAAGGAGGCTTAAAGACCCCCTTAAAGGAGATTTTAAGCAGGGTATTAAAGGAGACTTTAAGGATAATAATATAAATATGAATAATATAAATATGAATAATAGGCAAAGAACAGAGAGAAAAAAAGATGAGCCAGCTAGATTTGAAAAAAGTTCGGCTATCTTAGAAACATATTAGAAAGTATATAGGAGCATAGATGGTAAAGGTAATTTACAAAAAAGGCAAGAAATACCTCATAGTTGATCATAGACAGTACGGCCCACTTTCGCTGTATTACCATATTCAAAGGTACTTATCCAGCTTCGAATACCTCAAAGAAAGTGGCCAATGTGATGAAAAAAGACTAATAGAAATAAAGAGTGCTATAGAAAATTGATAAATATCCATGAGAAGTATTATCCAGAAGAGGATAGGGGAGGATTAGTTATTTGATTGGATAAGTTAATTTTTTTATACTTTGATGCTATAAAAACCCTTCACCATGTGTTTTTAGCTCTAAGAATAGTATTTTAAGCAAAAAAAACAGGATAATTGCTATCCTGTCTTGTGTATTTCACATAGTTTTAATCTTATGCTTAATAAAATTACATGGTGCGGGATAGAAGATTTGAACTTCCACGACCTAAAATCGGTCACAAGATCCTTAGTCTTGCGCGTCTGCCAATTCCGCCAATCCCGCATGGCTTACTAAATCATAATACTATATTTTTATAGCCTTGTCAAACATTTAAGGGGGATTTCTAATAGGCCTTATTTTAAGAAAAAATTCGGCAAAGCCCTTATTTATGATATAATATTTTTGAGGTATGTATGATTAGAAAATGTTATGCGAAGATTAATCTGAGCCTTGATATTCTCTCGAAAAGGGAAGATGGTTACCATAATATTGACACTATTATGACAAGGATTGGTCTTTTTGATATATTAGAAATTAAAAAAACAAATGATGATGAATTTACTTATGAATCCAATGTAGATCTTGGTGATATCGAGGATAATCTTATTTACAAAGCCTATAAGGAAGTGAAAAAAATCGCAAAAGATAAGGCGAC
>JBHWRC010000018.1:0-5863 GCA_043426375.1 Anaerococcus sp. | reverse complement strand
AAATTTGTAAGGGCTGGCATCTGATATTTTTTGAAATATTTTCTAAAATTGTCATCAGCTGCAAGGGTAAGTATAGCTGGGTTATCAGACATGAAACAATTTAGCATACCGAGTGAAGATGCACCTGGTAGGTCATATATTGGCTTCATTATCTTTGATACAAGCCTGTTTACTAAGGCTATTACCCCAAATTCTGAAAATATAGCAGATATACCACCTGCTAAAACTGCAACGGCCATCAAATAGAGGCAGACGTTCATCAAAAGGTCGTATGATGTAAGCATCATAGTCTTTATCATATTTGTCCCGCCCATAATAGATCCCATATAGATAAAGAGGCCGAAGAAAGCTAATAGAAATATAAATACTTCTACGCCGACATCCTTCTTTATGGTTTTATCCATCTTTAGTTCTTCTTTTATTTCTTCTAAATTTTCCATTTAATAATCCTTAACTAGAACTTATTTTAAACTCCATCAAATGCCTTAACTAAAAATATCCGAAAGAATCGGATATTTTTAGTTTTATGCACATAATTAAACTAGATGTTTAATTTATTTTTCTTTTGCTCCTGGATAATATTTAGGGTCGTGGAAGAATTCATCAACAAGTTCTCTAATTTCACCACTAAGCATTATCATACCAACCATGTTTGTAAATACAACAAGACCAAGGGTTGCGTCAAGGAAAGTAGCTGCATTTTCAAATGATACAAATCCGCCAATTAGGATCATAGCACATGCTATAAATCTTACTATCTTGCCTGCTGTTGTACCAAATAGGTATTCACCTTGTTTTTCTGCGTAGAATACTATTACTACTATTGTAGATAAAACAAATAGGAATAGGGAAATAGCGATAACTGCTGTACCGATTTGACCGAAAGCTGTGTTAAATGCTCTTTCAACACCGATATCTTGCATTTCTGGGTTTTGCCATAGACCTGTTGTTAGAACAACTAGGGCAGAGATTGTACAAACTATAACTGTATCAGCGATTACTTCAAATACACCCCACATACCTTGACGAACTGGGTGGTCTGTAACTGCTGTTGCGTGTGCGTATGGAGCTGAACCCATACCAGCTTCGTTAGAGTAGCATCCTCTAGCTGCACCGGCTTTGATAAGTTGAACTAAGGATCCACCTACTACACCGCCACCGATTGCTTTTGGATTAAATGCTCCAACAAAAATTGCTCTAAATGCGGCTGGGATTTGGTCAGCGTGCATGATTATAATAACAAGACCCATGATAATATATAGGGCTGCCATGAATGGTACCATTTTTTCTGTAACTTGTGCGATTCTCTTGATACCACCATAAGCTACTAGTACTACAAGTATTGTAATAACTACTGCTGCTACTACACGGCTTAGGCCTAATTGTTCAAGTGGGCCTACTGCTGAGATTGTTTGTAGGGTAATAGATGGTAGTATTTCAATCATAAAGAAGAATGATACTAAGAAACCCATTATCTTACCAGCTGTACCGCCTATACCTTTTTTGAATGTATAAGCTGGTCCACCTACGTATTCTCCGTCAACGTTTTTCTCACGATATTTTATACCTAGTACGATTTCTGCAAATTTTGTTCCTTGCCCGATAATTGCTACAATCCACATCCAGAAGATTGCTCCTGGTCCTGCTGTAAAGATAATAGAAGGAGCGACTACGATGTTTGCTGCCCCAATTGATGAAGCAAGGGCTGCTGTGGCTGCTTGGAATGGTGAAACTGAACCTTCACCGCCTACATCTGATGAGAACATCTTTCCAAACGTTTGCTTAAGTATGAAAGGTAGGTATCTTATTTGGACAAAGCCTGTTCTTATTGAAATTAATAGACCGCCGCCTACAAGTACTATAAGGATAGGCCATCCCCAGAACCAACCTGTAAGTTTTGATATCATATCTAATATTGCTTGCATAATAATTCCTTTTTTATATATGAAGCCCTGACCTTTAGCTTTCACTTTAGACTAGAGAAATTTTTCAAGAATCTAAACTTACTTACTAAGGCCGGCTCCATCCCTGTGTTTTAATATTTTTATATTTTGTGTTTAGTTAACTAGCAAAGTGTAGCATACATAACTGCTTTGATTGTATGCATTCTGTTTTCAGCTTCTTCAAATACTAATGATTGAGCGCTTTCGAATACTTCGTCTGTTACTTCTATTGAGTCCATGCCGTATTTTTCGAATATTTCTTGGCCAACCTTTGTTTCTTTGTCGTGGAATGATGGCAGGCAGTGTAGGAAGATAGCTTCTTTGTCTGCATTTTCCATAACTTCTTTTGTAACTTGGTATGGTTTAAGGATTTTAATTCTCTTTTCCCATTCTTCTTCTGGTTCACCCATAGATACCCAAACATCTGTGTAGATTACGTTCGCATCTTTGCTTGCTGCGTCTACATCTTCTGTAAGTGTAACTGTTGAGAAGTTTTCTGCTGCGATTTTTTCGCATTCTTTAACTAGCCATTCTTCTGGGAATAGTTCTTTTGGAGCACATGCTACAAAGTCAACACCAAGTTTAGCACAAACTACCATTAGAGAGTTTGCCATGTTGTTTCTAGCATCCCCAAAGTATACGAATTTAAGACCTTTAAGGCGTCCAAAGTGTTCTTCGATTGTTAGCATATCTGCAAGCATTTGTGTTGGGTGCCACTGATCTGTTAGGCCGTTCCATACTGGTACGCCTGAGTATTTTGCTAGATCTTCTACGTGCTCTTGTTTGAATCCCCTAAATTCGATTCCGTCATACATTCTACCAAGAACTCTTGCAGTGTCTGCTACAGATTCTTTATGGCCGATTTGTGATCCTGTTGGGTCTAGGTAAGTAACTCCCATACCTAGGTCATAACCAGCTACTTCGAATGAACATCTTGTTCTTGTAGATGTTTTTTCAAAGATAATAGCAATGTTTTTGCCTTCTAGATATCTGTGAGGCACTCCTGCTCTTTTCATATCTTTGAAGTTTTTAGATAAATCTAATAGGTATCTGATGTCCTCTGTTGAAAAATCAAGTAATTTTAAGAACGATTTTCCTCTGAAATTTTTTGCCATAATAAGCTCTCCTTTATTAATTTTTGTTACCAATAAATGTAGTAACGATTTCACACTTATATAATATCACATTTTTTAAAATCACAAGGGACAAATCTCGTTGTATTTATTACTTAAAATTCAAAAATGGTTAAAACTTAAATATCTACTATAATTTCCACTATATTTATGTAGATTTTTAGCCTTAGCAATCGTTTCTTGTAAAAATATTATTAAGTTCATTAAAAAATTCTTGAAAAAATATTCGAAAAAAATATTATATATGAAAGGAGGATATGTATCTATGGGAAAAAAATTTATAACCCTACAGGATTCGTTTTCACAAAATTTCAACGAATCAAATCTAATTAGTTTTGATATCCAAACTGATAGCGGCAAAACCTTACCACTGATGCACAAGCATAGTAGGTTTCTATACATCCTAGAAGGTGTTGGCAAGATAAAGATCCAGAATAAAGTATATGATATGGTCCCTGACACAGTTATCTCTATTTTGCCTTGGCAAACCTCTGAAATCATAGAAGTGACGAAAAAACTTTCCTATTATCTTTTGGTATATAATTTTAATCTGATAAATCTCTACGTAAAGACGAATATGAACCTAAACCACGAAGAGGTTGACTTTATTAATGAACTCTACAGGAGCGAATCAGCCATCTACGACATAGAAGCCTGCGATAAGATTGAGGGTATTTTTGAAGATATAAAAAGTGAAGTTGGTGTCCACTCCCTAAGTCTGGTTACCCAAAGTCACAAAAAATTTTCTACAATCTATATCCTATCCAAACTTACAGAAATCCTTGTTTTGTATCTTAGATCTATAGATGATGGGGATAATTTTGAGCAGTCTATTGAGGCAAGGCCCGATAATATCTTTATGTATATATTTCTAAATTCATCTAAGGATATAAGCCTTGAGGCCCTATCTAAGATTTTTCTAATGTCAGAATCTGCCATCTGCAAATATATCAAGGATGTAACTGGCCTAGGCTTTCTTGACATCCTTCACGAAATAAGAATTTATAAGGCTAAATTCCTCCTAGTCCATACCAGTATGACCCTTAAAGAAATAGCCAAAGCCCTTCACTATTCAACAGACGCCCAGCTTTCAAAGATTTTCCAAGCCAAACAATCTATTGGGACAAAGGATTTTAGGAGAATTAATAAACTTGTAGAATGTAACAGCACTTTTTCTTTTGAGCCAAATAATATAAAACTTATAGATTATGTCAACAAAAACTACAAAAAGGACATTGATATAATGGAAGTAGGGAAGAAATTTGATATAAGCCCAAGAAATATCAACAAAATTTTTGTCTACTTTATGGAGCAAAACTTCTACTCATATCTACACCAAACAAGGGTCCATTCCGCTTGCGACCTGCTTGTAAACACTGATGAGTCTATAACAGACATAGCAATCGAAGTAGGCTACAATTCACCCAAAACCCTACTCAGGAACTTCATCAAACACCTAGGCATGACCCCATCAGAATTTAGGAGCATACACAAGGCTGAGTGATTTGAAATTTATATGTATCATCCGCCCCAAATCGGGGTGGTTTTTTATATCTTATTTATCTCTTCTAGTTCGATTTTCCTATCAGCAATGGCGTCGATTAACGCTTCGTTGTGGGAAATAAATAGTATGCCTAGCTCGTGCTCTTTGGCAAAATGTTTCAAAAGATGGCAAATTTGGGCTTGGGTGATAGAATCAAGCATAGTTGTGACCTCATCTGCGATTAGGTATTTAGTTTCGCTTGATAGGACCCTGGCTAAGCAGATTCTCTGGAGTTCCCCACCTGATAATTCTGTGGGAAATTTATTAAGAAAGGAATCTTCTATACCAAATTTCTCTTTTACATCATCATTTACCTGCCAACCTTCATTGAGGATTTTTTCTACCTTCCATCTGATATTGACATTTTTTTCTGGAGCCTGGTGGACCATTTGAACAGGCAAAAATCCAGACAAGTCATTTATATCGGCTCCGTCAACAGAAATTTTGCCTCTTTTAACTTTGAGATAGCCTGCCATGGCCTTTCCTAGAGTTGATTTGCCGAAACCAGACGGAGCCATGAGACCCAAAATCTCACCCCTATTTAGACTAAGGCTAATATCTTTTAGGATTTGTTTTTTACCATCATAGGAAAAGCTTAGATTATCTACACTTAGCATAAATTTTTCACCTCTTCTTTGGTCAAAAGCTTAAGACCATTTTCTGGAAGGGCCCTAATTAACATCCTGGAATAGGGATTTTTAAGCCCTGCACCTTCCTTCTCAAAGTCAGGCCTATCCGCCACTTCGATAATTCTCCCGTCATAAAAAATAGCAATCCTATCAGCAAGACATAGGGCCATGTTTATGTCATGGCTAATAATAAGGGAAGTCTTGCCAGCTTCCTTGAGATTTTTGAAGTAGGAAATTATTTCTTCTGTCGCCTTTTTGTCCATACCAGGAGTAGGCTCATCAGCAATTATTAATTCCGCATCTGATAAAATAGCATCAGAAACCAAAACTCTCCTTGCCATGCCGCCTGAAAGCTCAAAAGGATACATCTTATCTACTTCTTGGCCTAGGCCAAATTTCCTATAGACTTGCTCTTGCTTTTTGTAATCAGATCTTTTAAGAGTCATCCTTGCTTGGCGGGCCGTCTTTAAAAGGGGATTTAGGGAATTTATGGTTTGAGGAATAAAAAATATTTCCTTACCCCTTACTTTTTCTAAGACTTTCTCATCAAGGACTTTTCCCTTATATAACACTTCGCCTTCATAAAAACCATTGTAAGGAAGAAGACCTAAGATT
>JBHWRC010000017.1:0-19262 GCA_043426375.1 Anaerococcus sp. | reverse complement strand
CCTGCTGCAAAGCCGATCGTACCAATATTGGTGTGGCTTTCGCCCTCGCCTGTGGCTTCTGGGACTAGCTCTTCTACTACCACATACATCATAGCTCCTGCTGCAAAGGATAAGAGGTATGGCAAAATTGGTACCATTATTGATGATAAGAGGATTGTGATTATTGCTGCTATTGGCTCTACTATGCCTGAGAATATTCCCATTCCGAAGGCCTTGTGTTTGTTAACTCCTACTGCCTTTAGGGGCATGGATATAATTGCACCTTCTGGGAAGTTTTGGATGGCAATTCCTATAGCAAGGACCATAGCACCTGCCATTGTAAGATCACCACGGCCGTAGAGGACACCGGCGAAGGATACGCCGACTGCCATGCCTTCTGGAATGTTATGGATAATTACTGCTAGGACCATCATGGTTGTTTTCCTAAGGCTTTCTGCCTGCATTCCTTCTGGGTGGTCAGAGTCAATATGCTGGTGAGGTATTACAGAGTCTAGGATAAGTAGGAAGATTATTCCTGCTATAAATCCAATTGCTGCTGGTATCCATGCCATATTAGCCAGCCTATCTTCTACCATATCCATAGCTGGTATAATCAAAGACCAGATTGAGGCTGCTACCATGACTCCTGCTGCAAAGCCAGAAAGTCCCTTTTGAACCCTATCTTTTAGGGTGTCTTTCATTATATAGACGCAGGCTGCGCCTAGTGTTGTGCCTAAAAAGGGAATCATGACCCCTAGTAATATATCCTTATTCATTTATGCTCCTAGTCGATTTTCCAAATGTCATCAGCGTAGTCCATGATTGTCCTATCTGATGAGAAAAATCCTGCGTTAGCAATGTTCTTTAGGCATTTTCTTGACCATTCTAGCTTGTTTCTGTATTCTTTGTTTAATCTTTCGTGTGTTTGTCTGTAAGATTCAAAGTCTTTTAGTAGGTAGTATTGGTCTGCCCTATTGCCGTCTTGTGGTTTGATTAGTTCGTTGTAGATGTCTAGGAAGTAGTAAGAATCATTGTCCTTAAATTCTCCGCTTACTAAAGAATCTACCACGTCTTTGATGTTTTCATCCTTGCTGTAGTACTCAAATGAGTTGTATGTGTCAGCAATTTCTGCTAACTCTTCTACTGTGGCTCCAAATCTGTAGTTGTTTTCTTCGCCTGCTTCAGCAAAGATTTCTACATTGGCTCCGTCTAGGGTTCCTAGTGTTAGGGCACCGTTTAACATGAACTTCATGTTACCTGTACCACTTGCTTCCTTACCAGCTGTAGAGATTTGTTCAGACACGTCACAAGCTGGGAATAGTTTTTCTGCGTAGGTTACTCTATAGTTTTCTACGAAGATTACTTTCATCTTCTTGTTTACATCTGGGTCGTTGTTTACTACTCTTGCTACTTCGTTGGCAAGCTTGATCATACCCTTTGCTCTAAAGTATCCTGGAGCTGCCTTACCACCAAAGATAAAGGTTGTTGGAGTGAAGTCTAGGTCTGGGTTGTTTTTGAGCTTGTGGTATAGGTGTATTATGTGAAGGATGTTTAAGTGTTGTCTCTTATATTCGTGAATCCTCTTGATTTGGATATCAAAGATTGATTCTGGATCGATTTTGATTCCTTCGTGCTCTAGGATATATTTTGCAAGCTCTCTTTTCTTTTCTTGCTTGATATCCCAAAGTTCTTCTAGAACTTTTTCATCATCTAGGTATTTTTCTAGTCCCTTAAGCTTAGCTAGGTCTGTCTTCCAAGAGTCATCTCCAAGTTTTTCTGTAATGAAGTTTGTAAGCTCTCTGTTTGAGTATACTAGCCATCTTCTTGGTGTGATACCATTTGTTTTGTTGTTAAATTTCTCTGGGCTAATTCTGTACCATTCTTTGAAGGTATCGTCTTTTAGGATTTGTGAGTGGATTTCAGCTACACCATTTACAGAAAATCCTACATAGATTGCAAGATTTGCCATGTGAACTGATCCATTATCCATAATTCTGTATGGTTTAATTTGATCGTCACTAAATCCTCTTTCTTTTAGCTCTTCTACTAAGATTTTATCGATTTCTTCGATAATTTCAAGACATCTTGGGCTTACCTCTTGAACTAAATCTTCTGACCATCTTTCAAGAGCTTCTTGAAGTACTGTATGGTTTGTGAAGGCAAACACCTTTGATGCAATCTTAACAGCATCTTCGAAGAAAATTCCATTTTCGTCTACTAGTACCCTAATTAGCTCTGGAATAGCTATGATTGGGTGAGTATCGTTTAGCTGAATTACGTGGTGTTTTGCAAATTCTTCAAACTTAAGGTCTGTTGGGAAGTCTCTCTTGTAAGTTTCTACCATATCTTGGATAGAAGCTGAACAGAAGAAGTATTGTTGCTTAAGTCTTAGTAGTTTACCTGCTCTTTGCATATCATTTGGATATAATACTCTTGTGATATCTTCAGCCCTGTTTTTCTCAGCTACCGCTTGGTCATATTCGAAGTTGTTGAATTTCGCAAAGTCAAACTCTTCAAATGGTTCTGATTGCCATAATCTAAGTGTATTTACAACTCCATTTTCGAAACCAACTACTGGCATATCATATGGTACAGCCTTCACTTGTTGGTCCCTAAATTTAACAATTTTAGAGTCAGAGTCTACTCTGATTGACCAGCCGTCACCATCTTTGATCCAGCTATCGCCGTGCTCAACTTGGAAGCCTTTTTCGATTTCTTGTTTAAAAATACCTTCACGGTATCTAACACCGTAGCCTACTAGGTTTAGGCTCTGGCTTGCTGCAGAGTCCATAAAGCAAGCTGCAAGTCTACCTAGACCACCATTACCTAAAGCTGCGTCGTCTTCATAGTTTTCTATAGCTTCGAAATCGATTCCGATTTCGTAAAGCAAGTCTTTTACTTCTTCATAAATACCTAGGTTGATTAGGTTGTTACCAAGAGATCTACCAATTAAAAATTCTGCCGATAGATAATAGGCTTTTCTTTCGTTTCTTGATTTAGCCTTTGTTTCTCTCCAGTCTTTGTTTACAAGACCCATTACTGTTGCGCAAAGTGCATCATACCTATCCTTATCTGAAGTATCTTCAAATTTCTTTAGGGTAATCCTTTGCAAGTTCTCCATATACTGTTCAGCAAATTTATCTTTTGCTAGCTTATCCATTGTTTCCTCCTTATTGTCAGTGACAAAACCACTTATACTTTCCTATGCTACTAGCAATTTTTGCTAGCTTCATTCTACCGAGGTCAGGCCTCTTTTATACACAATCAAATACGATCAATTAGTCCTAATAAAATTATATAAATATGAAAATCGTAACTTTGATTTGTATTTGATTATTTTGCCAAGCTTGTTTTGATGTTAAGGTCGGCTCTACAAACTACTATAGTTTGTTTATTGATTTTATCAAGTTTTAAATTCATTGCCTCTATTTTTCAACGCTTAGGCTCGACAATTTATAAACATATTGCTTTTTCTTGACTATATTTACTGTTGTTTTATAAATATTTTCAAAAATAAAAAAAGAGCACAAAAAGCTCTTTCTTATCTAGGATTTTTTTCGAAATATATTAGTCCAGTATAGGTCCTTTTCTGTCTGTAGAAGTCTTCTAGGTAGAACTTGTGACGTCTTGCCCATGAAGATACTACAACTTCGTGCTTGCCATTTTTTTCATTCATCTCTGTTATACAAAGACCGTGGTGGCTCATCACGTCTATATCTCTTGATAGCCAATTAATAAAAATAACCGGACTATCTTTTGCTAGGCCTTCACCTATAAATTCTATCATTTGATCAAGTGAAAGTCTCTTAGTAATTCTGCCTTCAATCATCCTGTAGGATAAGTTGAGATCTAGGACGTGGTTTATAATATCTATTCTTCTTAAGAAGGCCTTGGCAGTCGGAACTCCATTAGCTTTTGGCCTCATTCTCTTATAAAATTCAAATTGGACCTTGTTATATTGGTCAAAGTCTACAGGACCTTTTCTAAAAAGATAGAAAAACACATTAGTGAAGGCTGTAACAACACAGGCCCTATCCCTAAAAAATTTGGATAGGTCTTCGTATTTGAGCCATTCTTGGTGGCCGCCGTAGTATTTTGTATCTCCCTTCATAACAGGGACAAAATCATTGCTTCTCGTAAGTTTCATCGTTAGTTTCTATATCCTCTATTTTGTAGGTCTTATTTGTCTTGGCGATAATTTTATCTTCGTCGATATTTTTCTCTACTAGGGTTTTGTGGACTTTTTCGTGGCTTAGGGTGTAGATTACAGATACAACTGGTATCGAAATTAGCATACCCCAGACGCCAAAGAGTGCCCCACCTATAGTTACAGATGCCATTACCCATACAGCAGGTAGGCCGATTGCATCACCGGCTATGGCTGGATAGATGGCGTTTTCTTGGATTTGTTGAACTATCAAAGTATATGCTAAAAAGAACAAAGCCTTGACTGGAGATTCTATAAATATTAGAATCATAGAAAATGCAGTTCCCATAATTGGACCGAAGATTGGTATTAAGTCAGAAAAACCAACTATTAGGGAAATCATAATAGCATTTGGTATCCTCATTACAAACATACCTATAAAGGTCAAGACTGATAGGCAAACTACTGATATTAGCCTTGAGAATATATAGTCCTTGAAGGTGTTATAAGATAGGGAGAATACTTTGTTAATATAGTCTGCTCTATCTTCTGTAGTAATTGCATATAAAATCCTTGTGGAGTTTATCTTTAACATCTTTTTTGAAAGGAGGATAAAGATAGAAAATACAAACATAGTAAAGACTCCAATTACTCCACTTGACACAGAGCTTACTAGGTCTGTAGCCTTGGTAAATACATCACTTTCTCTGCCTTTTAGGAATTCTAGACTAGCATTTTTGATATTATTCCAGCTTATACCAGATAAGGTATCCATAAACTTATCTGCATATGGTTCTGTGATTGGGTATTTTTGAAGCATCTTATAGATATCTTTGACAAATTCAGGCCATTTAATGATAAATGTATTTATAACCTTGCCAATAGATGGGACTAGGATTGTTATTAGAATTGTAAAGGCTAAAAATACCAAAATCCATGATATTAACAAGGACATAACTGATATTAGCTTTTTGTGTTTGCCGTTTTTATCGAGTTTTGAAAATTGTCTTTCAAAGAAGTTCATCGGAATACTTATCACAAAGGCTAAGGCTCCACCTATGATAAAGGGTTGGAGTACTAAAAATAGATTTGAAAAAGCTTTTGATACGCTTTCTATATAGTAAAAGCCAAAATATAATAAAATACCGAGAACAACTACCTTGAGTAGGTTTTGTGATTTTTCATCTAGTTTTCTCATATTTTTCCTTCTTTACTTTCTTGTTTATTTGTATTTTACCATTTTTCTAGAAAATAGTTAGGAGCTAATCTTTGTGTTATAATAGAAAAAAGGAGTAGCTATGAAAAAATGTTATATAATTGCTGGTGGGCCTTTTGATGGTTTCTTTGACCATATAGAGGATGATGATCTTGTAATTACGGCAGATAGAGGCTTTGACCATGCACAGAAAGTTGGCATCATCCCTGATATTGCTATAGGAGATTTTGATTCGACAAAAAAGCCTGACTTTGAAAATACCATTGCCCTAAATCCTATTAAGGATGTGACAGATACTGTGGCGGCAATTAATCTTGCCATTGATGAATGCTTTGACAAAATAGTAGTCTACGGAGGTCTTGGTGGCAGGGAAAGTCACACTATTTCAAATATTAAGTCTATGTTTTTCTACAAGAAAAAAGGTATAGATATAAGATTGAAAGCAAAGGGTAAGGAAATTTTTATAATCGATGAGGATTTTTTCTACGATTATAGCGGAAAGGACTTTTATGTATCGATTTTTTCTCTAACAGAGAAATCAATCCTTGATATAAAGGGGCTTTTCTATGAACTTGATGGATATGTGATGGCAAATGATGATGCTCTTGGGGTTTCTAATGAAACTAAGGCTTGTGATTTTAAGATAAAGGTAAAAGAGGGGGCCCTCCTTGTAATATTTGAAGATTTCAACCTTTAAAAAAAGGACCAATCAGGATAAGCTAGCTTATTTTGACTGGTCTTTTACTTCTTTATTTAATTTTTTATATAGGAATTCTATATTATTCTAATTCTTTCAGCTTTTCTTCCCTAAGCTGCCAGAAATCTTCATTGGTAAGCTTATCGAGTTCTTCATCACTTATATTTTTTTCTTTTAGTTTCTTCCTTGTACTATCTTCTAGAAGTGTGTAGATAACAGTTGCAAGTGGTATAAAGGCTATCATACCAAATAGGCCCATTAGGCCCCCGCCTATTATTACCGATACAAAAATCCAGATTGGAGGAAGTCCTTGGTGCTTACCTATTACTAGAGGGTAAAATAGCTGTTGTTGAACATTTTGTAAAATTAAGATAAATATCAAAAATATAAGGGCCTTGCCAGGTGAGAAGGTGAAAATTAGTATTATCCCAATTGATGTGGCAATAAATGCACCTATATAAGGAATCATATCAAAGGCACCCATCAATATTGAAATCATGCCTGCCGATGGCATCCTTAAAATACTCATCCCTATAAAACATCCAACACCAAGGGCTAGGCAGGATAAAATCCTTGTCTCAAGAAATCTCGCAAAAGAATCATAGGAAAGCTTTGATACGTAGACAAGGTGTTTGGCTTTCTTTTCATCAAGATTTGCAAAGGCAAGTCTTGCTGCCCCTCTTTTTAGCTTTGTCTTGTTCATAGACACATAAAGCGAGAATACAAAGCCTATTGACAAAGAAAGAATCCCCTGAGATACTGAATTTATTATAGAACCTGTCTTGTTTAAAAATTCAGAATCTGACCTGAAAAAGTCCTGGAAGATTTTTGTAAGACTATCGCTTATCCCTTCGATATTAAGAGATTCAAGTCTTCTCGCAACTATCTCTGTAAATTTAGTAAAGAATTTAGATCCATTTAGAAAGTCTATCAAAGAATCCATAAAAAGTGGAATATTTGCCGATAGGATGCCAATAGCCCTTGATAGTTCTGGGATTAGAACTGTAAGAACTAGGGTCACCATGGCAAAAAATATTATCCAAGATAGGATTAGAGAAAGACCCCTTCTTAGTTTATCGTGCCTATCATCCTTTATTAACTTTTTGAAAATTTCTTCATAGAAAAAATTCATCGGTAGATTTATGATAAAGGCTATCACAAGGCCATAGATTATCGGTCTAAAAACCTTGTAGCTAGTTCCTAAAATTTCTCCTATCTTATCTAGGTAGAAAAATCCAAAAAATATTCCGATTAATAGGATTCCTAGGATGAAGTTTCTTTTTGTTTTTCCTTCAAATATATTTCTCATATTTACCTCTTAGAAAAAAGCCCCTTTAGCGGGGCCTTAAATTTAGTAATTAGTTTGGTTTTTTTCGTTTTCCCTAGCTGACTGTTGCTTTTCCGCATATTCTTCTCTAGTTAGGACATCTACTACATCCACATTTACAGTTACAACATCAAGATCTGTCATTTCCTTGACATTTGTACTTACTATTCTTTGGATATCATTGAATATTTGGCGAGCATTTTTACCGTATTCGATTATTACATCTAGGTTTATTTTTGCTTCTCTTTCCCCAACTTCTACATTAACTCCGGCTGTTTTTCTGTCGTTTGAACCAAAGAATGAACCGATTGAATCAGCTATATTTCCCTTCATTTCAAGGATACCGTCGATATTATTTACTGCTATTCTTGCAATTTTTGCTACTACCCTGTCTTGGATAATTAGTTTTGATTCTTCGTATTCTAATTCTCTACCGTCATTTAGGTCAGCTTGTTTGTTTAGTTCTTCATTGTTGTATTTTTCTGTCATTCTTATCTCCTTAATTTAGAATTTTTCTAATGATTTGAAGTGCCTTTACATCTTTATCAAAATAAGCTCCTATAAAATAGCCAACTAGCATAACTACCCATACTCCCAAGGTTTTGAAAAAACCAAAGTTAAATAGGAAAATTAATGTTAGTATGCTTAGTGAAATAGAGTTTACCTTGCCTTTGTTTTTTTTGTAGAAATTAAGAAAAGATGCCCTGTTTCTTTCTCTAATATCAAGTTTTCTCATTTCTACATCGTATATATTATAGTCTTTTTTTTCTTTGATATTTTCCATGCTATCTCTTCTCTATTTCTTTCTTATCTATCTTTAAATCAAGCCTTACATCTGTTAGTCCTGTAAATTCTTTGAGTCTTTCGATTATTTCATCCCTCATTCTTTGTGACAAAAGATTTACATCGTCAGATCCAAAATAATCTACAAGGGCCTTTGCTTCTATTTTCTCATTTTCTACTATGACAGCCTTAGTTTTTATAGTTTTAACTTCAAAAAATTTTCCTATGGCTTTTTCCATAATAACCTCAAGTGATTTTCTTGTGAGAAGTATACTCCCCTTCTCATCCTCTATTAGGACATCAAAACCTCTGTTAGAATTTTTCTTAAGTGTAACTAGTATTATGATTGAAAATGCAATCAATAGGACTCCTAAGCTTAAGAAAAGACCCTTTATGAAAGCTACATTTGATAGTAAATCCCTAAGGAAAGTAACTTCCATAACCGTTAGAGGAAGGCTATTAATATCTATTCCTAAAACCAAAAATAAGGCTCCTAAGAGGAGTAAAATTATTAGCATTATAGAATAAAGAAATTTCATAAATTTTCCCATACTTATCTCCTTGCTATAATTCTACCCTCTTAAGAAGCCTTTCAATCATCATCTTCTAATTCTAAATTAAGATTTAGCCAAGTTTCATCAAGGTCGTCTCTCATATCTTCTAAGTCTTTCATTTCCCTAAAAAGCTCGGCCACTCTTTTTTGGTCGTCATAAAAGCCTTCGGCAAGACTTTCCTTTGTGAGAGCTTTTATTTTTTCATCAATATCTTCCATATCTTTTTCTATATTTCGAATTTTTGTCTTGATGGCCCTAATTTCATCTCTCTTAAGCTTTTCTTTTTTTCTTTCTTTTTTGATTTGAGTCTTTGTGACTGTGGCTTTTTCCTCCTCAGTCATATTCATTTCCCTAAGTTTTTCTTGGTAGTAATCATAATTTCCAAGATATAAATCCATCCCATCTTTTTTCATATCTAAGATTTTGCTGGCTATTTTATTTAAAAAATACCTATCGTGGGAAATAATCAGACAAGTCCCCTCAAAATCAAGGATGGCATCTTCCAAAATTTCCTTAGAATCAATATCTAAATGGTTGGTTGGCTCATCCATCAAGATGAAATTGCAATCTGATATCATTAGCTTAAGGAGAGATATCCTTGCCCTTTCTCCACCAGAAAGCTCTGAGATTTCCCTAAAGACATCTGTATCGTAGAACATAAATTTGGCAAGATATGACCTTATCTCAAAGTTTGTAAGCATAGGAAAAGTATCTCTTATCTCATCAAATATTGTATTTTCTAAATTTAGGCTCTTTTGCTCCTGATCAAAGTATCCTAGGTGGACGGATTCACCAAGTTTAGCTCTGCCCTCATCTTGGTAGATTTGATCTAATATTATTTTAAATAAGGTGGTTTTGCCTACCCCATTATCGCCAATAATGGCTGCTCTTTCGTTTCTGTAGACATCGAAGGATATATTTCTAAATATCTCCTTATCATCATAACTCATTTTGAGATTTTCTACCTTTAGGACATCCATGCCGGATTGGATTCTCGGGGTGAATTTGAGGTTCATAGTGTCAGATAGTTCTATTGGTTTGTCGATTCTTTCCATCTTGTCTAGGAGTTTTTGCCTAGACCTAGACTGTGAAATCCCCCTTTTTCTCTTAGAACCACCTAGGTTTTTGAGCCTATCTATGATTTCTTCTTGTCTAGCAACTTCTTTTTGCTGGCTCTTGTATTGGTGAATCCTAACTTCTCTATCCTTTTTCCTCTGGGTCATAAAACTTGTATAATCTCCTCTATAAGAAGTGAGTTTGCCGTGTTCTAGGACCATCATCCTATTGACTGTAGCATCTAGAAAATACCTATCGTGGGAGATTATGATTGCTGTACCCTTGTAGTTTTTTATAAAGGTTTCTAGGAAATTTATGGCCTTTATGTCAAGGTGGTTGGTTGGCTCATCAAGTAGAAGTAGGTCTGGTTTTTCTAATAAAAGGCCCGCAAGCTCTACTCTCGCTTTTTGCCCACCTGATAGGTCCGAGATTTTTTTGTTAAATTCACCTTTATCAAAACCCATGGCGGAAAGGGTGCCTTCAAGCTCGCTTTCAATAGCGTAGCCGTTTTTGCTGTGGTAAAGTTCGCTTTTTCTTGTGTACTCCTCCATGATTGAGGCAAGGGTTTCTTGATTTTCTTCCTTGCTCATCTTTTTTTCTAAATCTCTGATTTCAGCTTCTAATTTTATCAAATCATCAAAGACTGACAAGCAATAGTCGTAGATAGTCATATCGCTATCTATGGTCAAGATTTGCTCAAGATAACCCAGCTTGATATCCTGGGGTATAAAAATCTTGCCATAATCCGGACTTATTTTGTCCGTTAAAATATTAAAAAGGGTAGATTTGCCAGCCCCGTTTAGACCAACGAGTCCTGCCTTATCACCCTTTTTCAAATTAAAACTTAGGCCAGAAAATATCTCCTTATTGGGATATGATTTGGACAAGTTCGATACATTAAGTACATTCATTTAAAATATAAAGTCCTCTGGGGAATTCATAAAATATGTCAAGGTAAATAGGGATTCATCAAGGTGGACAGATTCTATTACCACACCATTTGAAACCTTAAGATCAACTGGTGAGAAGTTCCAAATTCCCTTAACTCCCCCTTCACATAGGACATCTGCTACCTCTTGAGCAACTTCTTTTGGTGTGGCAATAATTCCTATATCAATTTTGTTATTATCTAAAAACTCTCCTAAAGTATCTACATTTCTTACTTCTAGGTTATTATCATATAATACAGTAGCTTCTTTGTCAAAAACCGCTTCAAATTCGTATCCTAAGTCAGAAAAAGACTGGTATTGGTAGAGGGCGTGGCCTATGTTGCCGTAACCTACTAAGATTAATTTGTAGTCTTTGTCTACTCCTATTATCTTTGATAATTCATCAATTAGTTCTTTGACATTGTAGCCATAACCTTGCTGGCCGAAGCAACCAAAGTGGTTTAAATCTTGTCTGATTTGGCTGGCTGTAAGGCCTGTTATATATGACAATTCTTTTGAAGATACCCTAATTATGCCCTTATCATTAATACTTTCTAAATACCTATAGTATTTTGGAAGTCTTTTGATAACAGACAATGAAATATTTTTTTTGTTCATTATAAACTCCTACTCTTCTCTTTCTCCATCATATAAGATATGAGAATTTAGTAACTGCCTATCATATTCGCTTAAACTGTCTTCATTTTCTTTGTTGTCAATCTGCGCAATTATACTATCTAGCTTATCATCTCTAATTTGTCTTAACTCTTCTTCACTTGTTTCGACCCTGATTTCTCTATCTCCGCCACTATCCTTATCCCTGAGGGATATGGCATTTGCTAGATGGAGAAAATATGCTATAACCAAACTTGAATAGAAAATCAATTGGTTATATCTTAGGAAGAAATCATTATTGATTACAATCTTACGAGGCAAGGCCTTTATAAATATCGCCAAGGCTGATAGACCATGGATTGATAGGAATAAAAAGGCAAGGCCTGTAATGATTGCTACGAGGATTGAAAACCCTCTGGCATTTTTATTAAATAGGACATCGAAGGAATAAACTAACATCACTGTCCATGATCCTAAAAATAAAATATACCAGGCTAGGCTGATGGCCCAGCCGCTTAAAAATCTTTGTGAAATAGTTAAGAGAAATAAGATCATAATAAGAAAGACTAGTGTCTTGCTTACCCTTCTTTCAAACTTATTTTCCATAGCTACTCCTATTTTTTGGACTTATACCTCTTTTGAGCATCTAAAATTTTCTTTCTAATCCTTAGATTGTTTGGGGTAATTTCAATTAGTTCGTCTTCTTCAACAAACTCCATCATTTCCTCTACACTCATCTTTTTGGCTGGTGTAAGGACGATTGCGTCGTCATTACCACTTGCCCTAGTATTAGTCATTTTTTTCTTTTTGCAAATATTTACATCAATATCAAGGCCCTTGGCATTGGAGCCTACAATTAGGCCTTGGTATATTTCTTCACCTGGTTCTATAAATAATTGGCCCCTAGATTGGGCAGCATTTAGTCCGTAGGCTGTTGCAAGCCCTTTTTCTGTAGCGATAAGAGATCCTAAAGGTCTTCTCTCTAAATCTCCCTTATACCTATCATAGCCTTCAAATTCTGTATTTAAAATACCTGTCCCCTTGGTATCGGTCATAAATTCTGTCCTATAACCTATAAGGCCTCTTGCTGGAATTCTAAATACAAGTCTGGTGTAACCTGAGTTAGATGGGTGCATATCAATCATCTCACCCTTTCTCCTACCGAGTTTTTCTATTACAGAACCTGTGTATTCTTGGTCAACGTCAATTGTTGCAAGCTCGATCGGTTCAAGTTTTTTGCCATTTTCGTCGGTTTTAAACATTACTTCTGGCTTTGAAACTTGGAATTCATAGCCTTCTCGTCTTAGGTTTTCTATAAGAACTGATAGATGGAGTTCGCCCCTACCTGACACCTTAAAGGCTTCTGTTGTATCTGTTGGCTCAACTCTTAGGGAAACATCTGTTTCGCTTTCCTTATAGAGCCTATCTCTGATATGCCTACTTGTGACATACTTGCCATCACGACCTGCAAATGGTGAATCATTTACAGAAAATGTCATAGATAGGGTTGGTTCAGAAATTTTTGTAAATTCAATTGGTTCATGATCTGCCTCAGTTCCGATTGTATCCCCTATACCAATATCTTCCATACCAGAGATTGCAACAATAGAACCGAATTTCGACTCTTCAACCTCTACCCTATTTAGGCCATCAAATTCATAAATTGTGACAATTTTTGATTTAACCAGCCTATCTTTTTCATTGTAATTTGTAATAATAGCTGGGTCATTTTTCTTAATTGTACCACATTCCACCTTGCCAATGGCAATTGTACCAAGATAGTCATTGTAGTCTGTAGTTGAAACTAAAACCTTAAAACCAAGAGATTCATCAGCCTCGAAAGCTGGTGTATACTCGATAATGGTATCAAGTAGGTCTGTCATGTCTTCTTTTACGACAGATCTATCAAGACTTGCCCAACCTTGTTTTGCCGAGGCGTAAACAATTGGGCTTTCAAGGTAAGATTCATCTGCATCTAAGGAAATAAATAAGTCTAGGATTTCATCTTCAACTTCTTCTATCCTTTGGTCAGGTCTGTCTACCTTGTTGATACAAATTATGGCAGGTAGCCCTAGTTCTATGGCCTTTTTAAGTACAAATTTTGTTTGTGGCATAGGTCCTTCGTGGCTGTCTACTACAAGTACAACAGACTCTGCCATATTAAGAACCCTCTCTACTTCCCCACCAAAATCAGCGTGGCCTGGGGTGTCTATAATATTTATCTTCATGTCTTTGTAAGAAACAGCAGTATTTTTTGCAAGGATTGTAATCCCTCTTTCTTTTTCTATAGAATCAGAATCCATAACCCTGTCTTTGACTGCTTCATTTTCTCTAAATAAACCTGATGCTTTTAGAAGACCATCTACAAGTGTTGTTTTTCCGTGATCTACGTGGGCAATTATTGCTACATTTCTAACATCTTCTCTAATCATTAAATCCTTCTTTCATGCTAACAAATTCTATCAATATATTATACCTAATGTGAATTAATTATCAATTATTGGCAAATAAAAACATCCCCTAAAGGATGTTGTTAAGGATTTCGTATAAGGCAAGCAATGGAGTTTTTATCTATTATAATCTTATCTGATAACTTTTCTACTAGGTCGATGCCCCTTCCGCTTTCTGCAAACCTACCCTGGCATTTATCCCTAGTAATTCCCTTCCCCTGGTCTTTGACCTTGATTAGGAAAAACCTATCTGCAAAGACAATAAATATTTCAATAAGTTTATCTATATCCTTGTTGTTGCCGTGCTTGTAAGAATTGCTAGTAAGTTCATCTAGGATTAATCTCATCCTAAAAATCTCATGTTCTTCATAGGCCTTATCCTTAAGCACACCAATAAACTTATCCCTAAATTTTTTTATATCTTTAAGGTCAGAATGTATGACCGTCCTAATTATCTCCATTTTTCCTCTCCTATGTCTTTAATACCCTATTTTTGTTTTTTTTATCATCTATATCTAATAGACTTATTAGGCTTTTAGAAATTAACTATGTTTAATTTTATAAATCTGTGGTATAATATAAACATAGCAGATAATGAAAGGAGACATTATATATGAAATACGTATGTACAGCATGTGGATACATCTATGATCCAGCTGAAGGAGACATTGACAACGGTATCGAAGCAGGTACAGAATTTGCTGATCTTCCAGAAGATTGGGTTTGCCCAGTTTGTGGTGTTGGCAAAGACATGTTCGAAGCTCAAGAATAATAAAAAATTAGAGGCCCTAGGGCCTCTTTTTTATTTAGAATTCATCTTGATTTCTATCGTTATTTCTAATTACAATACCAATTGCAACAAGAATGACCAGAACAAAAACCAAAGCAACTATGACTATAGGTTTTGAAAAAACCGGGCTTTTTTCTTCATAAACATCACCAGTAGGATTAAGGGCCAAAATATGTCCTCTTTCGTCCTCACTGTCCTCGATATTATCAGGCTTTACTTCTAAAAGTATTTTTTTCTTTTTTTCTGGGAAATCTTCGTCTGAAGAAGCCTTGTCGTCTTCTTTTCTTGCTGGCACCATCTCTTGACTCTTTATTGAGTTTATCCTATTTGCCGCTTCATCTTCAAGTCTTCGTTTTTGCTTTTCAGTAGTTGCTGATTGGATCTTCTCATTATAGTCTTTTAGTATGGCCTCAGTTTGTTTGCTTGTGCTATTTGGACTTTTTCCTTCTTTATTTTCTGAATCTATGGTCTGCATATCAGATAAGGCCTTTGATAAATTGGAGTTCTTATCCAGTTTTTTGACTAGTTCATCAACTGCCTTTTCAATTTTTTCCATATCAGGGTTTTGTGTTTTGCTATTAGCTTCTTCCTTTTGGGTGCTCTTAGTTTGCGCATTTTCTTTATCAACTTGCTCGTCTTTTTTGACCTCACTAGCCTGATCTTCTTTTTTGACCTCTGGTGTCTCTAGCTTATTCGTTTGGACGCTCTTAGCTTCCTTAGGAATTTCTGCAGACTTTTGGATTGGATTTACACTTTCAGTTATTATAATTTTTTCACCGGCCTTTTGGTCGGTTCCTTCTTTAGCTGGTTGATCTTCTGATGCAAAACTAGTAAAGGTTAAGTTAAAAGTTATAAAGCTTATTAAAATTGTGTATATAAATTTTCGCATCTTAATCACCTTCCTAGTTGTACTTTACCTGTTTTAGTCTATTAAAACAATTTAGTCATCACCATCAAATTGGTCATCAGATGAATACCAACCCTTACCTATAATTGACGAAGTATTTAATATTGTAATAAATGAATAAGGGTCAATATTTTTTATAAAGGACCTAAATTTAGCGGCCTCAAAATTAGATGTTACACAGAAAAATACTGACGTATTAGATCCTCTAAATAAGCCTCTTGCATCCACAATAGTTGCAGACCTATTTAAGTCTTCTTTGATAAATCTGCCTACTTCTTCTGTTTTTGATGTAATTATTATAAACAATTTGGCAGTATTCATAGTTCCTATAATCATATCTACAAATATTCCCTTCATCAAAAGACCCAAGACAGAAAATAAACCTATCTCTATACCAAATATCTTTATAGATGCAATAGTAAAGATGGAATCCACCACAAGTAGCGACTTACCTACTTCAAGTGATGTATATTTTTTCATAATCATTGCGATGATGTCTGTCCCCCCAGATGAGGCTGCTAGATTAAATAAAATCGCTGAGCCTACCGAACTCATAAGTAGGGTAAATATTAATTCAAGCATCTTATTATCTGTAAGCGGCCCATTAAGTGGGAATGCTCTCTCTAAGGCTAGGGCTGTAAGCGAGTTTAATATAGCTACATAGCCAGTTCTTAGTGTAAATCTTTTACCAAAAATAAAAAGTCCTATTACAAGTAGGGTAACGTTAAAAAATAGAGTAAGTTGCGGACGGTTAAAGGGTACAAACATCGAAGTTATAATACTCATGCCCTCTACCCCACCTATTACAAAGGAGTTCGGGTATTTGAAAAAGTGGGTACCACATGCCATTAGGATAGCTGCAAAGCTCATCCAAAACAGCTTATATTGCCTAGTTTTTACATTGCGTTCGTCAATATTTCTAATAGGTGTTTTCTTTTCCCCGTCTATCTCACTAGATCCATCAGTTTTCAATTTCTACTCTCCATATCAAATTAATTTATACATGTGTATGCTATCAATTATACAATGAACCAACTTTTATGCTAGTAGAAAATCTAAAGTTGGTTCACTAATTTTTTTATTTATTTTTCGCTAATCGTTTGAATAATTATCAAAGTAACCTTGGACTAAAACTACCGGTGTACCCTTATCTCCAGAACCTGAAATCAGGTCAGAAAGAGATCCTAAGAGGTCGGTAATCTGTCTAGGAGTAGTGCCTAGCCTTTTGTTTGAATCTGTATTTTTATCCTTATTCCTAACAAGCTTTTTGAATTCTTCTTCTGCTTCTTCTTCAGACAGGCCACAAAGATCATTGTCAGCTACATATTTAAGCTTAAGCTCATTTGGTGTGCCCCTAAGTCCTTCTGTAAAACCAGGAGATACAACCGGATCTGCTAGCTCCCAAATATGGCCTACAGGATCTTTAAAGGCCCCGTCACCATAAATCATAACTTCTATTTGCTTGCCAGTCCTATCAATCAAAACTTTTTGAAGTTTTTCTACAAATTCTTGGCTATTTCTTGGGAAAAGTTTTACTATATTGCCTGTAGAAAGGTTTGAACCCAAAAGTCCATACTCTTCGTTATAGCCTGAGCCATCAACTGGACTTGTTAGAATTTCATCAAGTTTTAAAACTTTTTTAGCACCTGCTTCTACAAGTTGTCTTTTTACAATATCCCTAGTGTGGATTGATGCAACTAAGACATTATCTGTAAATTTAAGAGCATCCACAGGATTGTTTAAGAAATGAATTTCAGAATTTTCTGCAAGCTCTTTATAGAATTCTGGATAAGCCATATCGGTAAAAAGATGCTTATAATCTCCAGCAACCTCTCTAAATTCTTCAAGGCTTAGGACATCTGTATAAGCATTTACATCTGAATTAAAAAGATCCATCTCATCCATTACAAGATTTCCTACCTCATCTGACGGATAAGATAAGCAAATATGTAGCTTCTTACCTGATAAAGCGAAAGCCTTCAAAAGAATCGAAAACCTATTTCTAGAAAGAATAGGAAATAATATTGCTACCTCATCAGCCTCGAATTTATCAGCAAAATCTTTGGCAATCTCTTCTATTGCAGCGTAATTTCCCTGGCTTCTAGCAAGGAGGGATTCAGTTATGGCAACCACATCCTTATCACGAAGTCTAACTTCTTTTTCCCCTAGTTCACATACTATATCACTAACTATATCAACTAAATTGTCACCTTTTTTTATAATCGGAGCCCTAAGGCCCATTGCAACTGTACCTATTAATCTTGACATGTTTTATCCCCTTTCATGCAAATTATACAACTAGTTAGAAAAAAATAAAAATCAAATTTTAAATTAATTTATATATCTAAAAAAATGAAAAATGCTAAAAGCTTAGCTCTTAGCATCAAACTGATCCTTGCATTTCGGACATCTAACCTTAATCTTGCCCTTATTTTTAGGAATTCTAAGCTTTTGCCCACAAGAAGGACAAGAAATATACTTAAAGCCAACATCTTTTGACTTATTTTTCTTACTTCTCTTATCCTTAGAAAAAACATTCTTCACAGGATTAATAATGTTGTCCATAAACACTTGGTTTTCCTTGCTTCTTTTTAGGGTATTCGAAGACATAGTCCTAAAAATTGCATAAATTACAATAAAAGAAGAAATACCATTTAAAACTGTAGAATTTATAAAATAAGCCGCAACGACACAAGCTATTGCAATCCAAACTAAAAATATACTGTATTCGTCAATTCCGTATTTTTTTTGCACCTAATCACCTACTAACTCATCCATAATTTCTGCTATATCACCATTAATAACATAATCTGCCGCCCCATCACGTGGAGTTGGGTCTTTGTTGATCAAAACAAGTTTATTGCCCTTATAAAAATCAATAAGACCTGCCGCAGGATAAACCACAAGACTTGTCCCACCGATAATAAGAACATCTGCCTGGGCAATAAGATTTACCGCATAGGAGATATTATTTTGATCAAGACCCTCTCCATACAAAACAATATCAGGCCTTACAATGCCTCCACACTCATCACAATGTGCCTCTTTTTCAAAACTTTTGACATAATCAAGGTCAAAATTCTTATGGCATTTTACACAATAATAATCTCTCAAATTGCCGTGAAGCTCGATTACATTCTTGCTACCTGCCTCTTGGTGAAGACTATCCACATTTTGGGTAATAACTGCCTTAAGCTTGCCCATTTTCTCAAGCTTGGCAAGGGCATAGTGGCCCTTATTTGGCTTGATTCCATCAATCATCAGATTTTCCTTACAATAAGTCATAAACTCATCAGGATGGTCTACAAAAAACTCATGGCTAAGCATATATTCAGGAGAATACTTAGAATTATTTTCCCTATTATAAAGCCCGGTAGCCGACCTAAAATCAGGAACGCCAGAAGCTGTCGAAACTCCAGCACCTCCAAAAAACACTATATTATTAGAATCGTTAATAATTTTTTTAACATCATTAAGAGTATTCATTAAAACCCCTTCCTATTCTACTTCTATTATAATCTTAAAGGACAAACTTACAAGATATATTAAAAATCATTTTACAAAATGAAAAATATGTGGTATTATAATTTAGGCTTCTTTGAAAGAAAAAGAGAAAATAATTAAATTTTAAAAGATTTCTCAAAAAAATATTTGACAAGAAGTTTTTTATGTAGTATATTGTAATAGTCAGTGGCGACGGGGTGTGGCGCAGCTTGGTAGCGCGCGTGTTTTGGGAACATGAGGTCGAAGGTTCGAATCCTTTCACCCCGACCATTAAATAACAACCAACAAGGTTGTTTTTTTATTGCCCT
>JBHWRC010000016.1:0-2956 GCA_043426375.1 Anaerococcus sp. | reverse complement strand
TCGTCAATAGCATTAAGCTTAGTTTCGTTCTTAACTTCATTTAGATAAGATTCGTCTTCACTAATTTCTAGGTCATTAAAATGCACATAGTTAAAATCTTGAAGAATATTTAATAGGCTACTACGCTTTTCCTCAAAGCTTTGAAGATTAAATTTATTCATCTTAACTATTGCCATTATTAATTATCCTTTCTACAAGCAAGTCAACAGTCTTATCAAGACCTGCCAATTCCTGGTTTTTGATCTCATCTGACTTGTTTTTTGCTCTCTCTATTACTGGTTTACTTTCTTCTAGGGCTCTAGCCTTAGCCTCATCAAGTAAGTTCTTAGCCTCAGTTTTTGCACGGCTAACTTCTTCCTTATAGGAATTGTCAGCCCTGATTTTAGCTTCTTCAACAAGTTTGTGAGCCTCTTCTTTGGCCAAGTCAAGCATCTTATCGGCTTTTTGTTCAGCCTCTTTCACTTGACTTAAAATGTCATCAGTCATAATTCACCCCCATTTAACTAAATTATATCATATTTTTACCCTTTTATGGTATAATTTAGACAAAATAAGTCTTATAATTTGATTATTTAAAGGAAAATCCATGAAAAAATACATAAAAACCTTAATCCTAACCCTTATACTGACAGGATGTGCCAAAGAAAATAAAAATATAAAAGAAAATTATCCCTTATCGAAATTAGACAATTTTTCCTATGACGAAAGCCTACTTACAGGCGAAAGGCTCATAGATTATCCATCAAAGGTAGATAAAAACGCTCCTTCCTATAAAAAAAGCGACCTAGACAATCTCGACTACAATAAAGAGCTAAGGTTTGGGGATATATACTTTAGGATACCAGATAAATGCGCCGTTTTTAAAAAAGATGACCAATACTTTATAGACTTCCCCCTAGACCTATCCTATAATATCTTGATAAATTTTAGGCCCTATGATTCTGATAAGGACCTAATAGAGCTTTGCCAGGAAATAATAAATAAGGAAAACATGGGGAAAAATCTCATCTCAAGACCTGTAGAAAATAAACTAGATAACCTAGAAAGCGCCTATTTCATAACAACTAGTGAATCTTATACCTACACCCACTATCTTCTAAGAAGTGAAAATTCAACCATATACTTCACAATCAAATCTGATTCGGCTAAAATAGGATCAAACATAATGGCAGATATGTTGATAACTGCCTACACACAAGGTGACGATATACTAGAGGTGAACAAATCTTTTAAGGACTACAAAAACAATTTATCAATCTATGCAACAAGAAGAGTAGAAATGTCAGGTCTAACTATGAAGATACCGGAAAATTTCTACTTAAACCAAGATTCTAAAAACTTTAAATCCTTTGTAGCAAAGGAAGATAATGAGGTGATTTCCGAAATAATAATGAAAGAAGATAGAATCGACGGTTCTATCTATAAAGCCTTAGGATTAAATTCTGGTAATATTATATATCCAACGAAAATTATAAATATGGGAAAGGCTTCATATATGGATAATATCATTGACTGTGACGCTAGAGTCTATATGAGGGAAAATACTCTGACAGGAAAGAAATTTGTGATAAATAAGAAAAACTCCTACGTCACAATAATAGTAGTAGGGCCTTTAGCAAACCAGTCATTAGTAAAATCAATGGCAGATTCTATAAGGGATTCTATAGAATAAAATTGTTTCACGTGAAACAAAAAAGCAAAATGTCTTTTAGAAAACAAAAATAATAGTAAAAACTTTTCACAAAAAAGTCTCTTTTTACAAAAAAATCCAAAAATAAAAAATTTTCACAAAAAAATAAATCAATCAAAAAGCCGGATAAATTTCCGGCTTTGTTTTATAGGTCGTCTTCTATAATAGATGATTTAGAATAAGCAGTCACCTTTGCTTCAAAAAAGTCAGTCTTAACAGCATTTGGATCTGCATACTCTTCTACCCATTTCATTGAGCTTGGTATTTCGTTGTAACCTTCGAAAAGCGGCTCGAAACCAAGTCCTTTGGCACGTAGGTTGCCCAGATATTTGATATAATCTTCAATCATTGTTGTAGTTAGGCCAGCAATATTATCTCCAATAGCATACTTGCCCCACTCGATTTCTTGGCGAACACCTTCTTTTAGCATTTCTCTGTAAATGTGGGTTGCTTCTGGTGTAAATAGGTCAGGCCTTTCTTTCTTTAGGTCATTGATTAGAGATCTAAATAGCCATAAATGGGTGTTTTCGTCCCTGTTGATGTATCTTATTTCTTGAACAGTACCTGGCATCTTGCCATTTCTTCCAAGGTTGTAGAAGAATGAGAATCCTGAGTAGAAATAGATTCCTTCAAGGATGTAGTTTGCAATAAGAGCCTTTACAAATTGGAATTCATTGTCTTTTTCCAAAAATTCGTTGTACTGTTCACCAATAAATTCATTACGTCTTAGAAGATGATCATCTTCTTTCCATAGGTATAAGATCCTTGTTCTTTCTTCTGGTGAACAGATTGTATCAAGGATATATGAATAAGATTGGGAGTGAATTGACTCTTGGTAGGTCTGAATTGACAGACAAAGGTTAATCTCATTTGCAGTTACATAGGTCTGTAGGTTTGGCAGGTTGGCTGTTTGGATTGAATCAAGATAGGTTAAAAACGAAATAATCATATCATAGGCACGCTTTTCATGGCTGTCAAGCTTCCTATAGTCCTTGATATCTTGGTTTAGGTTAATCTCTTCTGGAATCCAGAAATTGTTCATAGCTTGTCTATACCAATCGGACGTCCAAGTGTATTTTAAGTTATTAAAGTCGTTTAGGTTAGTAGTATTACCTTGAATTATTTTTCTCTTTGCTAGATCAATATCACCATTCTCATTAAAAATACCACGCTTCTCAACTTCTCTTCTTTTACTATCTTCCATTTCTACCTCCTAGTAAATAACTTTCATAACAATAGTTGACAAAATTGATAAAATAATACTTG
>JBHWRC010000015.1:0-3183 GCA_043426375.1 Anaerococcus sp. | reverse complement strand
TGGAGATATTTCTATGACTCAAATCACATTTTCATTTTTTAAGTCTTCTATTGCTCTTTTGGCCATTTCAACTTCGCCCGAACTTGTAAAGTTGTAATCAGCAAAGGATTTTCCAAAATTATCATAATCAATTTCAGTCTGCCCAACATACCTTGCAGATAGGTGGAAATTTGTTATGCCGGTTTTTTCGTAAATTTCCTTGATATTTTCATGGTTTACTCCAGAACCAGCCATGATTTCTATCATGTCTCCGTGTCTTTCTTGTAAATCTCTTATTAGCTCAATACCTTCTATTGCCTTAGGCTTTTTGCCAGAAGTAAGAATTCTATCCACGCCCATTTTTATGAGTTCTTCAATCTTTTCTTCCCCATCAAGAGAATAATCAAAGGCCCTATGAAGGACGACCTTTTTAGGAAAGGCAAGGTAGACTAATTCCTTCATTGTCTCTATATCAAGCCTGCCTTCTGAATCAAGGACACCAAAGACAAAGCCATCAATAGGTTTAGACTTAAAGGCCATAATATCAGCCTTCATCTGGTCAATCTCAAAGTCATCGTAGGTAAAGTGACCCTGCCTTGGCCTAATCATCACAAATTTCTCTATATTGTCATACTCACAACAAATATCAACAAGACCAACAGATGGAGTAAGGCCATCAAGGGCTAAACACGAGCAAATCTCAACCCTATCAGCCCCTCCAAAATAAGCTCCAATCATCCCATCAAAAGAATCAATACAAATTTCAAGCTTCATAACCCCTCCTTATTTTCCTAATCCTATTATATCAAAAAAATAATGTTTTCTAAGATAAACTCTTAAAAAAAGCTACAAGTTTTATAAACTCATAGCCTTTATAATTTATTTTTGCTTAAAATCAGCAAATTTTATGATATTTACCTGGCAAGAAGCCATAGCAACTAGACTTGCCTTGTGGGCCTCTTCACTTGTGGCCCTGCACAAGTCACTAATTACAGTCACTTCTGTATCTAGGAGGGCATTTTTAATCATTATAGCATTTTATAGGACACAAATATCTGTACAAATCCCTACCATGTAAATATTTTCGATTTTTTCCTTTACATTTAATTCCCTAAGATAATCAACAAGTTCATATGACCCAAAAGATGGCTTGTCTATTATCTTTTTGCCCTTGGTAGGAATCTTTATTTCCCAACCTTCTGTCCCCTTGACGCAATGGGGCACAGGAAGGTGCTTGCCTTCAAGGCTTTCTAAATAAGATTCTTCATGGGTATCTCTTGTAAAAATTATTTCTCCCTCAAAATTATCAACTAGTCTCTCAATAGGCTCAACTATCTTATCATTGCCCTCATTACCAAGAGCTCCGTCCACAAAGTCATTTTGTAGGTCAACTACTAATAATACGTCCATTAATTTCCCCTTCCCTTAGACTTTGTGTTAACAACTAGGGTCACAAGGCCTAGGGCGGCTGACCCTAACTTTTTCACTCTTCCTATCCTAAGGTTTTGGCAACGCTCACAGTACTTGCCTTGCCAATCTATAGGCAAGTCTTTGCCACACCTTTTACATGACTTTTCTTCCAATCTAATTTTCTTCACTACTATTTCCTATCTGCAAAGTTTCGCTTTGACTTAATTCCAAAATATTAGTATTAATTTTAATAATTTTATCTTTCCAAATATTATTAGTTGACTTGTCGAGATTATCTAGTCTTTCAACAAGATTAGGGGTTTTAAAATATGCTTCCTTGATGAAATCTCTAAAATACCCAAAACTAGCAAGGGCAGCTTCCCTTTCCCCAAGCTCATAATAGGCAATTATAGCAACAAGAGAAACCATATTTATAGTATTTAGGCCATCCATCAAATAATTTAACTTTTCATCGACTTCCTTAGTATCAGGGCTTGACAATAATTTTTGCCAACCTGATTTTGGGATATTTTCTATAAACTTAATTGTAGTCATTTGATTTAGCATCAATTGGTTCCTGCTATTTTCAGCATCTGATATAACTTGAAGGTACAATTTTTCCCTTAGGGAAGGATTTTTAATGTACTTAGCCTGGATCAATTTTTGCTTGCAAGCATTGGCTATGGCTATCCTATCATCCTGCTGGCCCTGCCTCACTTCTTCTATGGCCTCTGCCATAGCATTTATATCCTTAGAAATTTGGGCCATTTGCATCTGCATGGCATAAAGTGTCCTAGCCTGGGCAAGCTCTGGCGTTAGATCGACTTCTTTGAGGTTTACTTTTCCAACTATTTTCTTGCTTGTCGGATCCCTAAGTTCTGCTAGAAGTTCCCCGCTTTTCCTTCTTAATAATTCCAAGCTTCCATCTGCAAGCCTTCTGTTTTGGTCCTTTGTCAAAACCGCCTTAAAGTGTTTTTCTGGTATGTTGGCTTGTAAATAATATATAAAACCCGGAAATTTATATAGGCCATCCCTTATTTTATTTAAATTGCTATCGGCATCTTCTAGCAAATCTTTAGTAAAATCATCGCTTGCCTTATAAAAATCAAAATCCATCTTTTCCTATAATCCTTCTATATCTTTTATTTCCCTATCTAATCTCTCACTTATTTCTATTATAGCATATCTTAATTCTTTTAGGGCGATGAGATTTTCCTTTATTTCTCCCTGAACCCTAAAATCTGTAAAGATATTATCAAAAACAAGGTCGAAAACTTGATCTGAAAGTCTATCTGGTATGGCATCAGGAAAGCTTATATCAACATCACTTAGTTCTTTATTAAGTTTTTTTAGACTTGATGATATTTCTTCTAAACTACGATTTGCTCCGCCTATTTTATTTCTTTTTACAAGGCTTGAAAAAAAGTCCCCACCTAAAATATCAAGTATTCCCCAAGATGAGGCAGACTTTAATTGACCAATACCTTCATCAATCTTTACTATGGCAAGATTTGCGGAATCTCTTGCCTCTTTTAATTCCTTTAATCTATCCATAAAAGCTCCTTTTTACATTATATTTTAAGACCAATTATTTGCAACAAAGTAATTTATTAAAGTAAATATGTTAAGAAATTTATGTTTATAAAATATAAGCTTGGGTATAATTATATATGTAGAATATAAAATAAATGGAGGAACATAATGAGATTAACTGAAACAGTTCAAACTGCAGATTGGAAAGCTGAAAAGCACGTACCTGTTATCCACGCTACAAAAGAAGATGGTCTAATTCAC
>JBHWRC010000014.1:0-6727 GCA_043426375.1 Anaerococcus sp. | reverse complement strand
ATGGTAAAAATTTATAATAAGGATACGGGAGAAGTCCTTGTCCTTGATAAGATCAAAAAATATGGCTGGGAAGGTCTAACTTTTCCTGGTGGCAAGGTCGAACCTTACGAATCTTTTGAGGATTCGGTCATAAGAGAAGCTAAGGAAGAAACCAACCTTGATATCAAGAATCCAAAACTTATAGGTATTATAACTTGGATAACAGATGAGAGCAAGGATGTGGGTCTAATCTATGAAACAAGTGATTTTGATGGAAAACTTATAGAAGAAAACAGTGAGGGAAAACTCTCCTGGATGGACTATGAGGACTTTAAAAAAATTCTGGACAAGTCAATGTCCATGGATAAGATTCTAGGAATCTATGATGGCAAATACAGGGAAGTTTTATGGGATTTAAGATCTGATAAGGATCAGGTCCATTATTTTTAGTAAGATTAGGTTAAACCTAGTCTTTTTTTTGTTGAAATTTTAAAGTATTACAAAAAATTTAAGGTAGATTTAATAGGTTTGACGGTATAATTAAGTAAATACTATTGTCAAGAAAAAATCTATGTAGTAAAATAAAGATAGGTGTAATACATAAAACCAAACACTAAAGAGAAAGAGAAGTGACATGATATTAGATAAGAATAACGAAAAATTGCTAGAAAAATATAATGATTTTGTAAAAACTTCCCCATACGGTCACTTCCAACAGGACCTAAGGTGGGCAGATCTAAAAAGTGCTTGGGACAGTGTATATTTTTACATAGAAGAGGAAGACGAAATAAGGGTAGCCTTATCTGTAATATATATTAGAGATAAAAAGGCGGGTAAGAACTTTTTCTACGGACCAAGAGGTCCTGTTTGTGACCCAAACAATATTGACTATTTTAAGAGACTAATAGGAGAGGCTAGGGACTTTGCAAAAGAAAATGATGGTTTTCTCCTAAGGATAGATCCTTACTTACCCTATGATTTAAAGATAGATGATTCTTTCAAAAAGTCTGGCCTTATTTTTAGGAGAGATAAGATGAGGTCAAGCCAGCCGATTCTAAATATGGTCCTTGATATAAATGGTAGGAGTGAGGAAGAAATCCTAAGTATTTTTAGTAAAAATACCAGGAAACACCTTAGAAAATCCTATAAAGACGGAATAGAAACAAAAATCCTAAATGAAGAAGGTATTAATATCTTGTATGGCCAGATAGAAGAAACTGCTATAAGGGCTAAAATTGGGCACAGGCCTTATGAATATTTCAAAAAACTTTATGAACTTTTTAAGGATGAAATAAGACTTTCTGTTGCCTTTTATGAAGGAAAACCTGTCTGTGCCTCACTTCTTTTGTGCTATGGCAATAGGGCAACCTCGCTTTACGGAGGCTCATCTAATGAATATAAGAATATGGGCCAAAATTACCAGCTTAATTTTGAAGAGATTAAGTACGCTATAGAAAATAATATTAGATATTACGATATGGGCGGTATATTTGAAACCGACGGGACAGATGGACTCTATAACTTCAAGAAGAAATTTACTGAGGATAACGTCTTTGAAACAGTAGGTGAGATTGATAGAGTTATAGACCCTGACGTATATGATCTTTATATGAAAGATTTAAATCCACACTTTAAGAGAGAAGAAAATGAGCTTAATAGAAGTTAGAGATTTAAAAAAATATTATAAATTGGGTGGCACCATTATAAAAGCCCTAGACGGTATTAATATCGATATAGAAAAGGGCGAATTTATCGCTCTTCTAGGCACATCTGGTTCTGGCAAGTCTACCCTCTTAAATATGCTAGCAGGACTAGAAAGACCGACAAAGGGGACTATTAAATACGGAAATATAGACCTTACAAAGCTTAGCGAGACAAAGATAACCAAGTTTAGGAATTTAAATATAGGCTTTATCTTCCAGTCCTATAATCTTCTACCCTACCTAACGGCTTGGGAGAATGTGGCTATTCCCCTAACCTTTAAGGGGATTGATAGCAAAAATCGAAAGATTGAGGCAGAAAAAATCTTAAAGGCAGTTGGACTCGAAAACAGATTTTACAACAAGCCAAACGAATTATCAGGCGGCCAGCAGCAGAGGGTCTCAATCGCAAGGGCCTTTGTGGGAAGTCCATCTATAATATTTGCGGACGAACCTACCGGCAACCTTGATACAAAGACAAGTTTTGAAATTATGAAACTTATAAAAGATATAACAACAAAAAACAATCAAACTTTCATCATGGTGACTCACGATGAGGAGATGACAGAATTTGCAGACAGAACCCTTTTTATGAGAGATGGTAAACTTGATAAGGTCCACGAAAAACTAACTATTGATGAGGTATTATAGATGAACGAAAACGGAAACGAAAATAACCAAATGGAAATGTCAGCTAATGTAAAGAACCAACCAAAGATTATGATCTCTTCCTACCAGCTAAGTCCCAAAATTGCTGAAGCTGGCAAGACTTTTGACCTATCTTTCTCTCTTTACAATACAAATAATAAAAACGCAATCTATAATCTAAAGGCAACTATCGAGCAAAACTTGGGAGCCCAACCACAAAATACTGGCGAAAATAATGCAATGGTATCTGACGGTTCGGTTTTCTCCCCAGTTAACCAGTCAAATTCATTTTATGTGGCGGCTCTTTATCCTTGGAATACAGCAAACAAAAATATAACTATGAGTGTACTTCCTAATGCTGTAGCAGGTAATTATGTAATCAACCTTTCTATAGAATATGAAGATGCTGATGGAAACCAATACAAAACAACAGAAGCAATAGGCATACCAGTAGTCCAAAGGGCAGGAGTTACAATGGGAGAAGTCAAATCTGATGAACTAATGGTTGGTAACCCAACAGAAATGTCTGTAAGCATCTATAATACAGGAAAAGATAACCTAAATACCTTTATGTGTGATGTAATCGGCAAAGGAATCAAGATTGATAACGACCAAAAGTTTATAGGTAATTTTAATACCGGTACCCAAGAGACCTTTTCCTTCACAGCAACCCCTACCAGAGAGGGCGAAATAGAAGGGCAAATCATGCTTTCCTATGAGGACTCAACCGGCAAGGTCCACACCCAAATAAAAGACTTCACAAAAGAAGTATCACCTGGCATGGCAGAAGATATGGAAGCTGGAATGAATGGGGAAATGGGCGAAGAAATGAGCATGGATTCCCTAGATATGGGAGGAGGATCAGCTTTTAGCTCACCATTTTTATGGATTGGCCTAATAGTAATTATTATATTGGCAGGAGTCCTATACAAAAAGAAAAAGAACAAAAAAGAAGATGAGGAGCTGTTGATAGACGATGAAGATTAGTGATAGGTTAATGATGGCGCTAAGAAACCTCTCTCGTAGGAAATCAAGAACCATCCTTACAGTCCTATCAGTAGTCATCGGCGCCATATCAATCATACTCATGCTTGCCTTTGCAACAGGGATTTCAAACTCGCAAAAACAAATGATAGAATCCTTCGGTGGCCTTACATCAATTAGTATTGTAAATGACAAGCAAGCTGAGGGTATGGATATAAAAGAAGCTGATATAATTAAACTCCAAAAGGTTAAGGGAGTAAGGGCTGTTGTCCCATCCAAAAATATTTGGGGAGAAATCTGGGTCGATAAGGGCGGAGAATATATATTAAATACCTCCTTTGAAGTAATACCAGATGATGTTTTTAGCCTCCTAACTAAAGACATGTTTGAGTGGGGTGGGACACTTAGCCCATCTGCAAACGACTCAATTATCCTTGGACAGAATGCGGATGTACAAAAGATAGAAACCATGTCTGATGGTGGCTGGTCTTCTATGCCTCTTGAGGAAGAATTCAATTTACAAAGCCACGAATACTTTTACCGCCTAGGTTTTAAGGATGAATCAGACGATGGAGTCCATTTTGGCAATGAAGAAAATCAAGGTGAAGACTCTAACAAACCAAGCTTTGTTGATGTAAAGGTAAAGCTTGCTGGTAAACTCAATTCAAAGTCACTTCTAAAAGGATGGTCTTCCTATGTGAATGAAAGTTTCTATAAGAAATTAAAGGAAGAAGATAAAAAAATCAAATATCCGCAACTAGAAAATAACTTCGACGAAAAGGGTCAGCCAGTAGTTGAAAAATCAGATAAAATCAAATATGACAGCCTAAGGGTAATTGTAGACGATGTAGATAATCTGGAAAGAATTGAAAAAGATATCAAAAAACTCGGTTACAACACCCAATCAGAAGCGGGATCTGCAGAAGAAATCAAAAAACAAACCATGCAAGTGACCCTAATACTTGGCGGAATTGGATCAGTAGCCTTTATTGTATCTGCTATTGGTATTATAAATACCATGCTCATGTCAATATACGAAAGACAAAAAGAAATCGGTGTGATGAAAGTAATAGGCGCATCAATCAACGATATAAGATCAATGTTTTTAATAGAATCAGGTTTTATTGGTTTTTTTGGTGGCATAATTGGATTATTAATTTCTCTCGGAGTGGGTAAAATAATTAATAACCTCCTAGCTGGAGGTGGAATGTTTGGAACTGGTGGTGATATAATCGCCATAAGCCCCCTACTTGCTATAGTGGGAGTTGGATTTTCATCCCTTGTAGGAATTCTCGCAGGATATATTCCAGCCAGACGTGCCACTAAACTATCGGCTATAGAAGCATTAAGGAGTAACTAATGAAAAAAACACTTATATTAGCGATGCTTGCACTAAGTCTTGTTGCTTGTGATCAAAAAAATACTGATGAATTAAAAGCAACAGAGGCACAAAAACAAGAAGAAATTAGCGAAAATACTCAAGAAGATAGTGAAGTAGTTGATGATAAAGATATAGAAAATGAAGAAGATGAGGAAGAAAATGAAATAAATAGAACTTATCCAGAAGATAAGCCAGAAAAAGAAGTGATTTCTGTAGAAAAATCAAAGGAAAAAGACGAGAAGGACAAAAAAGAAGATTCAGATAATTCCGAAAAAAATAAGAAAGAAAAAAAGAAAAAATCAGATAAAAAGTCTGACAAAAAAAGTGGAAAAGATTTCAAAAAAGATGAGAATACAGATGAAAAAGCCCTTACAGAAGATGACTTATTCTTTTCTTATTTTAACCTAGTTACAGTAAGGGGAGGGGGAGTGTGCGATGGACTAACAGATATAAGGGATTATGGCAAAGACTATTTCGCATCATACGTACCATTTTCAAACAATGTATTTATATTAGGTTCTTATCCAGATAATGATTTTTCAATAAGAAAAATTAATGGAGAAGATTTAACTCTTCTATATGAATTTAAGGAAAATGAAAGTTTTAGACCGGTAGGTATGGTAGGCGATAGGATTTACGGATTTTATTCCTTCTATGAGGGAGAAGATAATAATTCCAAGCTTGATAATACAAAATCTGGTTTTGGATATGTAGACCTTAAAAACGGCAAGGTTGGAGTCTATGAAGCAAGCAAGATTAAGGAAGGCGGCAGTTTAATAAATGTTGCTATAACCGACAAAGAAGCTTACCTAACAAAATTTGCTATGGGCACAGGCACAAACCTATATAAGTTAGATTTAACGAAAGACCTTGATCAAGAGCCAGAATTAGTAGAAGAAAATACTGAATTAAGTCTATTAGGCACAGGTAAACATTTTAAAGACGGCAAAGCAAATTACGAAGTTTTTAAAACAAAAGATGATAAGCTAAAAATAGGCGATATTGATTATCAGTTAACTGACGAAAAAGTTATAAATTTTATTGGAGAAAATGTAATAATTCAAACACCAGTAAAATTTGATGAAGCGAAATACCTATTTAAAATGGATATAATAAATTATCTCACAGGAGAAGTAGTGGAAAAAGACCTAGAAACCTACGGTTACAGGGTCTATAACGGCAAACTTTATTATATAGACTATGATAAAAAAATAAAGACCCTGAAATTAGGCTTATGAAGTCTGTCAATGAAATGCTTCAGGTAATAAAGGAGAAAGACGATGGAAATAAATGAAAAATTAAAAAAAGGCCTAATTGTTTCTTGCCAGGCTTTAGAGGGGGAACCCCTCCACTCATCTTTTATCATGGGTAGGATGGCCCTCGCAGCTAAAATGGCAGGAGCTGTTGGTATTAGGGCAAATACTGTTAGCGATATAAGAGAAATAAAGAAAAATGTAGACCTACCAATAATTGGAATTATAAAAAAAGACTATGACAATAGTGAAATATATATCACTCCAACCATGGATGAGATAGATGCCCTAGTAGCTGAAGGGGTTGATATAATCGCAACTGATGCTAGCAATGCCAAAAGGCCTAAAAACGTAGGTCTAAAAGATTTCTATGATGAAATAAGGGTTAAGTATCCTGATATTAAGCTTATGGCTGATTGCTTTACAGTAGATGAGGCTGTTATGGCGGATAAACTAGGTTTTGACTACATAGGCACAACCATGGTCGGCTACACTCCTCAATCCAAAGATGATAAAATAGATGCTGATGACTTTAAGATTCTTAGGGAAATAATTGAGAAAGTAAATCACCCAGTAATAGCAGAGGGTAATATAGATAAGCCGGAAAAGGCAAAAAGAGTTCTAGAACTAGGAGCCCTCACAGTTGTTGTGGGGGGAGCTATAACAAGACCACAAAATATAGCCAAAAAATTTGTAGATTGTATAGAAACATTATAAAAATTTATGGAGACGGTTCTTTCTGAGCCGTCTTTTTTTGTAAAGAATTTAGCAAGTTTTTAATA
>JBHWRC010000013.1:0-8643 GCA_043426375.1 Anaerococcus sp. | reverse complement strand
TTTGTAGATCCATCATTTCCTGTGATGATTTCACCCATCTTATTTCTTTCTATACCTGAATTTTCTAGCCATTCAGTATTAGGGATAAGGCCTACTTGGATAAAGCAACCTGCTATATCAAGTTTGTGTTCTTCTCCGCTAACTCTGTCGGTATACTCGAGATTTTCTACCCTGCCTTCACCGTATAGGCCTGTAGTTTGGGCATTGGTAATTACTGTTACATTGTCTAGGGAATGAAGTTTTTCTTGAAGAATTTCATCTGCCTTAAGCTCTGGTAAAAACTCTAGGACTGTAACGTGTTTTACAATGCCAGCAAGGTCTATTGCAGCTTCTACACCAGAGTTGCCTCCGCCGATTACAGCTACATTTTTGCCCTTAAAGAGTGGACCGTCGCAGTGGGTACAGTAGGCTACACCCTTGTTTCTAAATTCTGTTTCACCAGGGATGCCAATTAGCCTCCATCTTGCACCTGTGGCTATAATTACAGTCTTAGCAGATAGTTTTGCTCCGTTATCTAGTGTGATTTTAACAAGCTTGTCAGCTTTTTCTATATCTTCTGCAAGGACGCCGGTCATAATATCTACATCAAGGGATGCTACTTGATCTTGCATTTGGGCCATGAAGCTAGGTCCTTCTGTATATTTAAAACCAGGTATGTTTTCTATAGCCAAGGTTTCATTTACCTGACCACCAAATTCGCTTGCGACAATACCTGTTTTTATTCCTTTTCTTGCTGCGTAGATTGCTGCTGTAGCTGCGGCTGGACCGCCACCTACGATTAGGACATCAAAAACTGGCTTGTCTTTAAATTCATTTTTGTCTACTTTGCTACCAAGCTTATCGAGTATGCTATCTATGGATTGCTTGCCACCTTCGAAAAACTCTCCGTCTTTAAATATTGCAGGTACTGCAAGGACGTCCCTAGATTCAGCTACTTCTTGGAACATGCCACCTTCAATCATTGTGTGGCTGATAGCTGGATTTAGGATAGCCATAATGTTTAGGGCCTGGACAACATCTGGACAGTTGTGGCAAGAGAGGGAAACTATTGTTTCAAAATCATTTGCCTCAAGTCCCTTAATTCTTGACTTTGTAGATTCATCAATCTTTGGCTCGATACCACCTGCTTGTAGCATGGCAAGGGCAAAGGATGCAAATTCGTGACCTAATGGAAGACCTGCAAAAACAATCTGGCCATGGTCAAAGGCTCCTTTGATTTCAAAGGAAGGTGTATATGACAAATCTTTTTCAACAAGACTGACCTTGTCAGAAAGAGATGCAACTTCTTCTACAAATTCTCTTATTTTTTTTGAATTTTCGTCATTATGAGCAGAAAGCCCAATAGTGACCTCTGTTTTTAAGAGGTCTAAATATTGGGCCAACTGGTTCTTTAGATTAGAATCTAACATATTAGATTTTACCAACTAGATCAAGTCCTGGTGTAAGTGTAGCGTCAGCTTCGCTTTCCCATTTAGCTGGGCATGCTTCACCTGGATGGTCTGCAACGTATTTTGCAGCCTTAACCTTATTTATATTTACATTAGCTTTTCTACCAATACCGTCAGCATTGATTTCGATAGTTTGGATAACATTGTCAGGATCAACAACAAGTGTTGCTCTGTGAGCCTTGCCTGAGTCATCAAGTAGGCCAAGTGCTTCTGTAAGCTCTTTATTAGAATCGCCTATCATTGTATATTCAATCTTGCCTATAGCTTCTGAAGCATCGTGCCAAGCCTTGTGAACAAAGTGTGTATCTACAGACACTGAGTAAACCTCTGCACCTAGCTCTTTAAGCTCTGCATAAGCTTCTTGCATATCTTCAAGCTCTGTTGGGCAAACAAAAGTAAAGTCAGCTGGGTAGAAAATAAGGACAGAATAAGATCCCTTTAGGTCCTCATTTGTAACTGTTATAAACTCATCCTTAGCTGGATTATAAGCATCTAGTGTAAATTCTGGTAATGTTTTTCCGATTAAAGCCATTATATACTCCTTAAAATTTATTTTATTTGAGAAACATTTTCTCTGACAATAATAATTATAATCATTCTAATCTAAAAAGTCAAGTACTTATGCTCAAAAGCTATTATGTTTGAGTAATAAGCTTGTTTTTTGGGGGAAATCGACATAGTATTCAAATCGAATAAAATAAGTTTTAAATGAAATAGAAATAAAATAACAGATGAATATAGAAAAAAGAACAGACTTGTTAAGACTTTCTAGAGGAATAAATTTTAAAAAAAATAAAATATAGAAAAAAATAAATAAAATTAATTGCTATCATATATAACATAAAAAAGGCCCTTAGACTAAAAAAGATTTTTCTAAGGGCTAAGAATATTCTATTAAGCCTTGCCTCTATTAAGGATTAGAGATCCAGAAAGTACTAAGACCATCCCTATAGCAAGATTAATTGTGAAGGCTTCTCCTAGTGTTAGGACTGATAGGATTGAGCCAAATAGAGGTATAAAGAGTTTGTATACTCCAAATTCTCCAGCTGAGTGGTATTTTAGGACGATAGTCCAGATTGTAAAGGCAGTTGCCGATATAAAGGCTCCGTAGCTTAGTAAAAGCGCAGCCTTTGGAGTAAAGCTTAAGCTTGACTTTGAAAGGATTAGGCCTGTTATAATCATAAGGATTGATCCGACTATAAATTGGGCTCCCATCAAGAAATAGGAATTTTCCTTTTGGCCATATTTTCTAATAAGGACTGTACAAAGGGCGTTGACTGTTGTAGACATAATGATAAAGCCATCACCAGTAAGTATAAAGCCCTCACTTGCATTTCCCTTGCCTAAGTTTGTTATGATAATACCAGCAGTTCCTAAAATAAGAGCTAGGATCATATTTTTATTTATCTTATCTCCTGGCAACATAAGCATTGAAAAAATTACAACTATAAATGAGTTTGAGGCCTGGATTATAGATGATTTTACACCAGCTATATGGGATAGGCCTATATAATAAAAGATATATTGGATAAAGGTTTGGAGGATTCCGACTAGGATTATAAACTTCCAATTAATTTCATTTTTCTTTATCTCTTCCTTATTAAAAATCTTTAGGTATAAAAAGGTAATTAGACCAGCCATAAAAAACCTAAGTCCTGCAACCAGGATTTTTTCTCCTGTATCAGCGGCTCCAATACCCATCTCGAGGTAGGTTGTTTTTATGGTTGGGATTGCTGATCCCCACAAAAACATGGCTATAATAGAAAAGATAATAGCATTTTTCTTATTTTTTAACAAATTTGCCTCCTTAAAAGCATACATACTACTTATAGACTGTACCAAATATAATTAATTTAGCAAAAGGGAGAGAATTTGGACAATTATTTAAAGTATTAGCCTATAAATATGCTTTAAAAAATAAGATGCTAATTTAATTTTCTACAGAAAAATACATGATTGACTCTATCTTTAATATGGAATTCTTGTTATAAGCTTTTCTTATATTAAGCATAAATTATTTGTATTTTACAAAGCTTTCAGGATATTATACTATAATTATGAAAACGTAATCATAGAGAAAGGTGAAAAGAGGTAACTATGAAAAAAGTTGAGAAAATATCGGGCAAGGCGCTAATACCTTTTTTAGTGTTTATTTGTGTTTACTTAGTTTCAGGTATAGTACTTCACCTAAATGGAGTAGAAATGGCGTTTTATCAATTGCCTGCACCAGTTGCAGCATTTATTGGTATTATAAGTGCCTTTATACTATTTAAGGGAAGTATAGACGAAAAATTTGATAATTTGGTAGAAGGATGTGGAGATTCTAACATTATCATCATGTGTTTGATTTACTTACTAGCAGGAGCTTTTTCCGCACTTGCATCAGCTTCTGGAGGAGTGGACTCTGTTGTAGGCTTAGGCATGACCTTCATCCCAGCTAGGTTTTTAACTGCAGGAATATTTTTAATAGCATGCTTCTTATCGATAGCTACTGGATCATCCGTTGGAACTATTACAGCTCTAGGCCCAATAGCAATAGGCTTAGCTGAATCAGCTGGTATAAATCTTCCGATGATGCTTGGAGCACTGGTGGGTGGATCTATGTTTGGAGATAACTTATCAATTATTTCTGACACAACAATAGCTGCCACTAGGACTCAAAACTGTGATATGAAAGATAAGTTTAGGATGAACTTAAAACTTGCCCTACCAGCAGGAATAATAACCTTTATCCTACTTCTTATATTTGGGTCGCCAGAAACTCAAGTTAGTCATGACCAACTAAGCTATGAATTATTACATATAATCCCATACGTATTTGTTCTAGTATTTGCCCTAATGGGAGTAAATGTATTTTTAGTCTTAACTGGCGGGATTGTTCTATCCGGTATTGTATTACTAATGAATAATGGTTATGATCTATTAGCCCTATCCCAATCAATCTGGCAAGGATTTACTGGGATGTTTGAAATATTCTTACTATCACTCCTTATAGGTGGCTTATCAAATATGGTTACCAAGGAAGGTGGTATAAACTGGATAATTTCAAAAATCAAGAAATTTGCCAAGGGTGAAAAATCTGGTGAGCTAGGCATAGCTGCCCTAGTATCTATGGCGGATATAGCAGTTGCCAACAATACAGTGGCAATCATTATCTCCGGACCTATAGCCAAAGAAATGTGCAACGAGTACAAGATAGATCCAAGAAGAAGTGCATCTTTGCTAGATAGCTTTTCTTGTGTATTCCAAGGTTTAGTTCCATATGCTGCCCAAGTACTTATAGCAGCAGGATTTACCAATGGAGCGGTAGCGCCATTCCAATTGATGCCATTTTTCTGGTACCAGTTTATCTTAGGGATAATATGTATAATCTCTATCTTTATTCCATTTACAGCTGCAAAAGATAAGTGGAATTTTGAGTACGATATGCCAGAATCAAAAGTTCAAGCACACATTAATAGCCTGGAAGGCACTGTAGGAGTTCAAGCTTAGTTAGGTCTAAGTATTCCTTACAAAGACTTGATAAGTTCCTAGATGACTTATATACATAGCCTATATCCATATATAATTTTTTTGGATTTTCAAGCTTTACAGCCTTTATATTAGGAAATCCATTACTAGGATGCAGGCAACCAGTACCTATATTAAATGAGTTTGTGCTAGAAATAATACCCAAAGTAGTACCCCTATCTTGAGTATAAATAACTTGTTGGTGGTCTGGAATTCTTACAAATTCTTCTGGTAAAATCTGGGTATCATCTTGCTCATAGATTACCATAGGGTAGTCATAGAGGTCTGAAATTGTAATAAGTCTTTCACTTGCCAAGGGGTGTTTGTCATTCATGAATACATGAGGGATCACTTCAGCAATTGATACATATGATAGATGTTTCTCTTTAAACAAATCTAGGATAGCTTCCCTGTAAGATTCGTTTATATAAATAAAAGCTAAATCAGAATAATCGTTTTCAACATCATTGATAGCACTAAGGGAGGTTGTTTCTTTCAGGTAGAACTTAAAAGGAGAGTCCTCGTGCCTTCTTGTAAGTTTTATGAAAGCAGCCACTATAAAATTAAAATGTTGGCTAGATATTCTAAGTTCGGTGATATCGCTTTTATCAACTGAATACTGCCTTTGAAGATCTTTGTATTTGTTGATTAACTCATTGCATTTTACAAGATATTCTAGGCCCTTTACGGTTGTCTTAGTACCAGTATTTGACCTATGAAAAATTTTAAAACCTAGGTCTTTCTCAAGGTCATTGATAGCCATAGAAATAGCAGGTTGAGAGGTATATAAGTTTTCTGCAGCCTTGGATATAGATCCAGCTTTGGAAACTTCTATAGCATATAAAATCTTATTAAGGTTCATAATTCCTCCTTTGGTGTTTTACTTCATTATATAATAATTAAATAAAAAAAGAAAGGATAACAAAATGTCAGAAAATAAAAATAAAAACTTTGCAACAGAAACTATACACGCAGGATCAATTAAGGATACCTATGGTTCTTTAGGTTTGCCTATCTATCAAACTTCTACTTTTATCTTTGATAGTGCAGAACAAGGGGGAAGAAGATTTGCCCTAGAAGAAGATGGATTTATATATTCAAGACTAGGCAACCCTACAAATAATGCAGTTGAAGAAAAACTAGCCGCACTTGAAGGAGCGGAAGCTGCAGTATCGACAGCCTCTGGTATGGGAGCTATAACATCATCAATATGGCCATTTATACAAGCAGGAGATCATGTTTTAGCTTGTGGAACCCTTTATGGCTGTACATTTTCATTCTTAAACGAAATCAGAAAATTTAATATAGACGTTGATTTTGTTGATATGACTAACATCGAAGAGGTAGAAAGTCACCTAAAAGATAATACAAGGATCGTATATCTAGAAACACCAGCAAACCCAACATTAGATATTATAGATATAGAAGAAGTATCAAAAATAGTAAAGGCTAAATCAAAAGACATCTTAGTTATAGTTGACAATACATTTTCTACTCCATTCTTACAGCAACCACTAAAATTAGGAGCAGATATAGTCGTACACTCTGCAACAAAGTACCTAAATGGTCACGGTGACGTTATAGCAGGATTTTCTTGTGGATCTAAAGAATTAATGACCCAGGTAAGACTAGTAGGACAAAAAGACTTTACCGGAGCTGTTTTATCAGCCCATGATGCCTTCCTAATATTTAGGGGAATGAAGACATTAGAAATCAGGATGAAAAAACACGTAGAAAATGCTAAAAAAGTTGTAAAAGCCCTACAAGAGCATAAAAATGTAGAAAAAATTTACTATCCTGGCTTAGAAGATTTTAAAAATCATGACGTAGCTAAAAAACAAATGAAAGATTACGGCGCAATGATAACCTTTGAAGTAAAGGGCGGAATTGAAGCAGGAAGAACTGTTATGAACAATGTTAAGCTATGTACCCTAGCGGTAAGCTTGGGAGATGCGGAAACTTTAATAGAACACCCAGCAACAATGACACACTCAACATATTCAGAGGCAGAATTAAAAGAAGTAGGTATAGCACCAGGGCTAATTAGAGTATCTGTAGGTCTAGAAGATAGTGAAGACATCATAAACGACCTTACCCAAGCCCTAGACCTAATAAAATAATATACTTAAGGCAAGCATAATAGTTAATATTTTTGTCCAAAAGCACTAGTAATTGAAATCAAAAAAATCAGGGGTGGATAATCTATCCCTGATTTTTGCTTGCATAATAGATTGAACTAACTTAGAGATTTTGATTTTTTGCTGTTTATCTTAGAAGGTAGTGTTTTTATTCCAGTCGCTCCTGTTCGTCTTTATCTCTCTCGATTCGCTGCGAGGTGGTTTGCACGGGCCCTCCATGAGCCGGGCAGGCTATCTCAAAATTACATAAGGTTCTACATCTATTTTTACTTCACACCTTCGGTGCTTGAAAAATAGTGTAGACCATAAAAATTTTGCCTACAAAATTTTTACTACCATTAAAAAACCATTAGCATTATATTAGCTAATGGTCTCTAATGGGTGGGATTGCTCCCTGAGTTAAACAGCGAAAGTTATCACTTTCTAATCTAGTATAGCAGCAAATAGCCAATATGTAAAGTTTTTCGGGAAAATTCTGTTATTGTTAAATATTTCGCAATAATTTTCAAAATATCGGGTATATATATTAAAGATTAGATTGGAGTTAAAATGAAAACTTTAGTAGGAATAGATTCTATAAAAACATTTGAAAATTCAGTAGAAATTGGCAATATTTTTAAGTCGAATCTTTCGTCTGATGTTGAGGTTATGCCTTTTTTAGATGGGGGAGAGGGTACTGTTGAGGCCATCAAGGCTGTCATAGGTGGAGATTATAAGTATGTTAATGTACATAATCCCCTAAACGAAGTTATTACAGCAAGATACATATTAAAGGATGATTTAGCTGTGATGGAGATGGCGGAGACATCTGGTATTAGGCTTTTGTATAAGGAAGAGCTTAAGGTTATGGAGTCTTCTTCTCTTGGTTTTGGAAAGATGATTCTAGATGGGCTTGATAATGGGGCTAAGTCCTTTTATATAGGTATTGGAGATACGGCGACTAATGACCTCGGTATAGGTATGCTTTATGCTCTTGGTCTTAGGTTTTTTGACGATAAGGATTATGAGCTTAACCCAATTGCAGAGAATATGGAAAAAGTGGTAAGGATTGACCTTGATGGTCTTGATGAAAGGCTTAGGGGAGTTGATATTAAAATTGCAACTTCTACCCACCAAACTCTTTTTGGGGAAGATTCTTTCCTTGAGGATAGGGTATACAGGAAGGGTGCCTCAGATTATGATACAGCTAGGCTTTTTAAGGGGTGTAAGAACTTTAAGAAGGTTGTCGAAGAAACCCTCGGTACTGGTGAAGTAGACCTTCCTTCGATGGGATCAGGTGGAGGAGTTGCTTGGGCCCTTTATATGTTTTTTAAGGCGAATATTTCAAACTCTATGGACTTTATTATGGAAAGTTTGGATTTTGAGGATTTGATTAGAGATAAGGATCTTTTGATTCTAGGCGAAAATGTCGATCAGTTTAATGGGGCGGCCTCTATCAATGTCGCTTCTATTGCCAAAAGATATAAAAAAGATATAAAAATAATTTTCCTCCAAGACGAAGAAGGGGAGAAGATTTCTAATAAGGGAGATTTTGACGAAATTTTCAC
>JBHWRC010000012.1:0-3569 GCA_043426375.1 Anaerococcus sp. | reverse complement strand
TTATCTCTTCATAATTATAGGAAAAAGCCAAATCCTTTTGATTTTGGTCTATAAGGGTCTTTGTCCTTTCAAGATTAATCTTGATTTCTGACAGGCTTTTTCTAATTTTATCTAGGTCAAGGCCTGTAAGGACATGTTTTTCCTTATGGCCTTCATAGTCTTTGCCACAAACTGGGCAAAGGCCTTCGTCGTTTAGCCTGTCTATTAACTTATTTATCTCAACAAAGTCCTTTTCTGCAAGGGCCCTTCCTTCGTCTTTTTCGATTTTTATAAGTTTATTAGATAAAACGCCTAGCTCATCCTCATATTTGATATTCTGACCGAGTTTTTCCTTGTCTTTTTCTAGTTTTTCAAGTTTTGAGTGAGTTTCTGCAATTTTCTCCCTTAACTTATAGGCCTCGTCTCTTTTTTCACCAAAATCAATATTTGTCTGATCATAACTTTTTCGCAAAGTTTCCAATTTTATGGAATCTTTTTCAATTTCATCTTTCAGTTCTTGGCTTTCCTTTTCCAGATTTTTTACAGATTCAAAGTCTCTTTTTATCTTAAAAAAGTCGTCAAAATCTGATATTTCTTTGGCCTTTTCAGAATAAGATATCTTTAGCTTATCAAGTTTAGCCTTTTTATCAGCAAGGATCTTTACATCTCCTTCCAAATTCTCCAAGGCTTTTGTATTTTCTCCTAAATCTTTGTCCGTATTTTTTTGCTCTTTTTTAAGCTTTTCTAAATCATTTTTTGCCTCAACCAGCCTTTTTTCGTAAATCTCAATAGAAATCGCATATTCTAAAAGTTTTAGGTCCTTTTTAAGTATTCTATATTTTTCATAATCCTTATAAAGATTAGCAAAGGCAAATTCTGCATTTCTGTATTTTTCAATATTTTCGTTTGTAGTCTTTGCCTTTTCTAAAGATTTTATTAAATCTTTTTCCTCTGCCTTTAAATTATCAAGGGAATTATTTACCACATTTAAATAGGATTTTTGAGTCTTTATCAAATCACTTGTGATATTTTCAATACCAGGAAAATCATGCCTTAAAAGCAAATCATCTTCGATTTTTTCGGCCAAAATTTCATTATAAGAAATTACATTGTTAAGATTTTTATCGATTTCACTTATTTTGTCCCTATTTACCTTTGCTTTTTCTTTAAGCGTGTCCTGGAGAGCCTTTTGAGCGTCGGTCTTAAAAATATCTGACAAAAGTTTGGCCTTTTCATCGGATTTTGAAATCAAAAATTTCTGAAATTGGCCCTGGGCTAAAAGCATTACTTTGGTAAACTGACTTTCATCGAGGCCTACGATTTCTTTTATTGCCTCACTTGCATCCTTAATCTTATCAGCAAGGAGTATTTTTTCATTGGTAATATCGTAAAATTCAACCCTGTGGCCTATGTTTTTGGGATTTTTAAGTTCAACTGCCCTTTGGTTTGGGACTCTACGAACTTTATAAATCCTATCAGCAATTGCAAATTCAATGTCTACAAAAGTGTAAGAATCATTTTCTGTTAGATAATCACTCCTTAAATTTTCCATAGAAATTTCCCTAGGTACTTTTTCATAAAGGGCGAAAGTTATGGCATCGAAAATCGTAGTCTTGCCAGATCCTGTAGGTCCTGAAATCAAAAATATTTTCTTATCATAAAGTCTTGTAAAATCAATAGTGACCTCTTCTTTGTAGGTCAAAAATCCCCTCATCTTTAATTTTCTAACCTTCATTGATCTCCCCTATCAAATCTCTTAGAATCTCACTTTCATCAACAGATAAGTCCCTATTATCCTTATACCTTACAAAATCTTGGAAAAGCTCAAGGCTAGTTTTATTTTCTATATCTATATCAACTTCCCTATTTTCAAAGGCAAAAACAGACCTTGACCCATAATTTATTAGGACTGCATTAGGAAATTTCTTCTTAAATTTGCCCATGGCATTTTCTATTGTCCCCTTATCTTCGAGGATAAATTTGATATAAGAATCACTTGGCTCTTCGCTTATCAAATCATCAAAAAAACCGGTCCTCACCTCAAAATCCCTCAAAAGCCTTACAGGAATCTTATCTATTTCGACTGAATCTTTTTCCAAATTCACAAGGGTCACAGACTTATTTATATCTTTTTTGTCAAAAGAATAAGGCATAAAGGTACCGGAATATCTGATTTTGGGGTCCAAAACATAGTGGGCAGAATGAAGATGACCCAAAGCAACATAGTCAAAACCCATGAAAAGATTCGCATCCATAATGTCAGATCCTCCAATTGTAAGGGGCTTTTGCCCTTCTGTGTAGGCTGTTTCAAGGCCACCCACACTTCCCGATGCATAACAATGAGTGATTAATACATTCCTATTATCATAGGAAATATTAGAAAGGGTCTTTTTATAAAGGTCTGTAAAATCAGCAATATCCCCATCAAAAATAGTCCTTGCCTTGGCAAGGGACATGAAAGGGATTAAGTGAAAATGAATAGGCCCGTATTGGTCCTCTAAAGTCACGACCTCATCTGTAAATTCGCCCGCCAGATAATACCTATTTGTCTTATAAAACCTTTTATTCACGTCAAGCCTCTTGGCAGAATCATGGTTGCCGGAAATTGCAAGGACCGGGATTTTTATATCAAAAATAATCTTTTCTATAAAGTAATTATAAAGGTCAAGGGCTGCCGCTGGGGCTATTGTCGTATCAAAAATATCGCCAGCAATCATTACAGCCTCAACCTTTTTCTCTTTAATAATTTCAAGAATCTGGTCAAGGACGTATTTTTGGTCTTCTAAAAGAGAGAAGTTTCCCAAAGCTTTTCCAATATGAAGGTCAGATAAGTGTAGGAGCTTCATCACTTATCTGCCTTTCTAACAAAGGTTAGGGTATCAGCCGTAGTATTGTATGGGTCATAAGTGTATCCATTTATATTTAGCTTTTTCACCTCATCTATATCCTCTATTTTCCTTGTGATAATTTCCCTAAGCATGACTCCTCTAGCCTGCTTCATGTAGGCTACAACCGACTTTAACTTGCCGTCACGGACTTCCTTAAAATCAACTGTAAGAAACTTATCTGTATCCTTAAGAAATGGCCTTATAGTCTTGGTATATTCCTTAGACGCAAGATTTAAAACAAGATCGCCGTCTTCAAAAAGTTTTTTATATAAATCATCTCCCCAGAATTCATAGAGATCGTACATGGTATTGTCAAAATAAAGCCTGTAATCCCTAATCCCTGTCATTGGCTTTAAAAGGCCATAAAGGGCGGAAATGATATAGACGTGGTCATTTAAATATGGGATATCATCGAAATCTACAATATTAAATTGCTTAAAAACAAGTCCATCATAGGAGAAAAGCGCCGGATTTTTTAAAACATCAAAATCAAAGCCTTGGTAGTCAACATAAGCTTTTTCAGTTAATTTATCATTGGTGAAATTAAGGTTTCCAATTTCATTCATGGAAAGCTTCTTAATCTTCTCGACCAAAATCCTAGTCTTTTCAGGAAATAATAGCTCTTCAGTAATAATTTTATCAAAATGTTTAAAACTCTTAGCTGGTGAAATAATAATCTTCATAAAAATCCTTTCTATATAT
>JBHWRC010000011.1:0-3022 GCA_043426375.1 Anaerococcus sp. | reverse complement strand
TGATTGGATTAGGGTATAGAAAATGATTGGCTCAAAGGCATTTAGCTCAAGCTGGCCTGCCTCAACAGCCATTGTCACAGTCACATCGTTACCCACAACTAAAAATGCAACTTGGTTTACAACCTCAGGTATAACTGGGTTTACCTTGCCCGGCATGATTGATGAACCAGCTTGTTTGGCTGGCAAGTTGAAGTCAGAAATCCCTGTGGTAGGGCCAGAAGATAAGAGCCTAAGGTCGTTTGCTACCTTTGAAATACTAGCCGCAAAAGTCTTTAGGACAGATGATGCAAACAAAAATCCATCAAGGTTTTGGGTAGAATCAATCAAATCCTCTGCTTGTTTGAGGTCAAGACCTGTTATTTCTCTTAGATCCTTGTCAATGTTTTCTACAAAGTGGTCATCTGCATTAAGACCTGTACCCACAGCTGTACCGCCAAGGTTGATTGAAGAAAGCTCCTCTATTGCATTTTTAAATCTTATAAGACTTCTTTCTACAACCCTAGAATAAGCCTTAAATTCTTGACCAAGAGTAATAGGAACCGCATCTTGTAATTGTGTACGGCCCATCTTTACATAATCATCAAACTCTTCTGCCTTGCTATCAAAGGCTGCTATTAGTTTTTCTGTATCTGCTGCCAAATCCTCTATATAACGGATAATAGCAATCTTACCAGCTGTTGGAATCACGTCATTTGTAGACTGGCCGAGGTTTACGTGATCATTTGGGTGGATATGTTCGTAATGGCCAAGAGTGCCCCCAAGTGATACATTTGCAATATTTGCAATAACTTCATTAGCATTCATATTAAAAGAGGTTCCTGCCCCACCTTGGATAGGGTCAACTATAAAATCCTCTATATATTTTCCGGCTAGGATTTCATCACAAGCCTTTACAATAGCTCCGCTTTTCTTATCTGAAAGGATGCCAACCTTGTTGTTTTGAATGGCACAGGCCTTTTTAACCTCGACAATAGCCCTAATAAAATAAGGGTCCATAGCCATGTTTGTAATCTTAAAATTCTCATAGGCCCTATAAGCATTGGCCCCATAATAAGCATTTTCAGGAATCTGAAGCTCACCTAAAGAGTCCCTCTCAATTCTATAATCTGTCATACTTTCTCCTTTTGTTCCTTTAACAATAATTAATTAAAAATATACTCTTCCTACTTATATTATAAGCTAAGCAAACGATTTGACAAAATTATTTTCCTATATTTTTCCTAAGTTATATATTATTTATCTATAAATTATATAAAAATAATTATATTTAAGCAAATTTCTAGTGAAAACCATTGCATTAAATGCAAATCTTTGTTATGCTAAATATATAAAATATATAAGGAGGAGAGATGAAAAAGAACAGAATACCTTACCTACTAATGGCACTGTTATTTAGCTTTTCTTTGGTAGCTTGCGATAATAAAGAAGCTCCTAAGGAAGAAAATCCTAGCCAAAATGTAGAAGAGGAGAAGAATGCCGAAACTGCTCAAAACTCTGAAGAAGAAAAATCCGAAGATAAGGAAGAAGAAAAAGAAGAGAAAAAAGAAGCAAGTGACGGTACAAAAGACGGTACATATGAGGGCGCTTTCATGGGCATGAATGACGATGTAAAAGTCGAAGTTAGTCTTGCCAATGGAAAAATTGAAAAGATTGAAGTTGTTGATCACTCCGAAACACCAGGTATTGGTGGCGAATTAAAAGACATAGACGGAAACATAAAAGAAGTTGGCCTAAAGATTCCTGTTGTTGATATTCCAAAAGAAATAGTGGAAAAACAAAGCCTAAAGATTGATAACATCACAGGTGCTACAGCTTCATCTGTAGCTGTGAAAAAAGCTGTTGAAAAGGCTCTTGAAGAAGCAGGCGCAAATCTTGATGATTTTAATGAAGAAATTGTAGTTGACCAAGATTTTGAAGATGTCGAAAGTGACGTTGTAGTTTTAGGTGGTGGTGGAGCTGGTCTTGCAGCAGCAATAGAGCTTGCTGAAAATGGCAAAACTGTCACAATCGTCGAAAAAAACGGTGCTATAGGTGGCGATACCTTGGTATGTGGCGCAATCTATAACAATCCAGACGAAGAACTCCAAGCAAAAGTTCAGATGTCAGATCCTGTCAAAAACCAGCTTGAAGAAGCCCTTAATCAAGAACCAGTTAATGACGAACACAAAGAACTTATAGCAGAAGTCCAAAAAGAATGGGACGAATACCAAAAAGAAGGAAGAACAGACCTATTTGATTCTAAAAATTGGTATGCCCTACAAACTTGGAATGGCGGAGATAATGTTGGAAACCTAGATCTTGTAAAGGTTCTAACCTTCAATTCTATCGATGGTTATGAATGGATACAAGATCTTGGTATGAAGTTTGACGACTTCATCAGCCAAGGTGCTGGATCTTTGTGGCAAAGAACCCATACTTCCAAACAAGACATGGGAACAGGTTTCATATCTGTATATTCTCAAAAACTAGAAGATTTATCAGATAAAATCAATGTCATAGTAGAAACAACAGCTGATGAAATAATAATGGAAGACGGCAAAGCTGTTGGTGCGAAAGTTGTCGATAACCACTCAGAGAAAGAATACAATGTTAAGGCAAAAGATGGGGTAATACTTGCAACTGGTGGTTTTGCAGCAAACGCAGATATGGTTCAAGAATACAATACATCTGGCAAATGGGATGATTTATCAGAAGTGTCTACAACCAACAGGTTCTCATCTTCCCAAGGTGATGGTATTGTTATGGCCGAAAAAGCTGGCGCTGACCTAGTAGACATGGATTTAATCCAGCTTCTATACCTTGGAAATACACAAAATGGTCAACTCACCAAATATCCACCAAGAGATGTAAACGGTACAGACCAAATCATCTTTATCAACAAAGAAGGAAAGAGATTTGTAAGAGAAGATGGTAGACGTGATGATATTTCTAAGGCAAGTTTAGCACAAACTGACGGTATGTTCTACATGCTAGAATCAGGCGACGGCGAAGGCTATAAAGACATCAACGACCCTGAATGGAG
>JBHWRC010000010.1:0-3686 GCA_043426375.1 Anaerococcus sp. | reverse complement strand
TAATCGTGATATTCGCCTCTGTCCCACTTCTCTATAAATTCTGTAAAGAATTCAGAGTTTTTAACTTGATTTTCCTTATCTTCTTTGTATTCTTCTTCGATTGCCATAATCTTTTCGATTAGCTTATCTTTTTCAGGACTTTCTTCGTATTTTGTTTCGAGGAAAGCATCTACAATTTCAAGGGCTAAGTCTTTGCCAACAATCATTCCACCAAAGCCAATTACATTGGCATCAAGCTCTCTTTTCGCTGCTCTTGCAGTTTCTACATCTCTTACAAGGGCACATCTTGTTCCATAGGCCTTGTTTACTGCTGTTGTAATTCCTACTCCTGTACCGCAAAGTACTACTCCTAGGTCACATTCACCACTAGCTACAAGCTCTCCCACTCTTTTCCCGTAGATTGGGTAGTGAGTTCTGGTATTGTCGTAGCATCCAACATCATAGACCGCATGTCCTAGACTCTTAAGATGGTCTGATACCTGCATCTTAAGACTTGTTACTATATGATCGCATCCTAAAGCTATTTTCATAAAAGACCTCCTTAAAGCATTTTGTTTATCATATCAATTCTTATTTGGTGACGGCCACCGTCATAGCCGTGTGATAAGAATGATCTTAGGCATGATTTTGCAAGTTCTTCGCCTACTATGGCTGATCCCATTACGAGGATTCTTGCACCATTGTGTCTTTTTGTCATTAGGGCTGATCTTTCTTCGCTGACTTCTGCTGCAATCATTCCCTTATGCTTTGAACAAGCCATATAAGATCCTGCTCCGTACTTATCGATTACAACCCCTACTGATTGGTCGTCAGATCCTGAAGTAAGCATACCATCAACCTCAAGTAGCTTCTTGCAAACTGCCTTTGAGCTATCAACTAAGTCAAAACCTTCTTCTGTAAGGTCTTCGTAGTCGTAGCCAAGTCTTTTTACTTCTTCTACTAGGGCATCCTTTAGCCCTTTTCCATCCATGTCGGATGCTAGAAATACTTTCATACTGCCTCCTTATATATTTTCTGATTAGCTTCTCAAAGTGAAAAGTCATTGTCAGTTCCAACCACTTTAAAAACTTAAACTCATCCCGTTTTTGTTTATTTATGTTTTATTTTTATCGTTTCTGTTTGATTTCAGTATACAAGCATTTATTTTTTTGTCAAGCGTTTTCTTCAAAATTTTAATTTTATATAAATTTTGCCTTTTTTTCTTTATAAAGCTCTTAAAACTTTAAATAATCTAGTTATTTCTAATTTAAAAATGTATTTGTAATTTAATTACCCAAATAATATGGGTCCAGATCATTGTTTATTAATTATCAATATATGTCCTCTTGCCTATCCTTTTTAATCGTAAATATTTTAATAACTTGGTAAACAGGCTTATATTTTGTTTGTTTTTGTTGGTTTTTCAAAAAATTTTTGAATTGAAAGGTCAAAAAAAGAGCAAAGCATCCTTTACTCTTTCTATCTGATATATTTTTATTTCCTCTTATCCAATTCTATGTATTCCTTCCTCTCGCTCAAAGACAAATATGCTGGTCTTATTATTTTGTTATCAGCTATTTGTTCTAGTCTGTGGGCGGACCAACCTACTGTTCTTGCTATGGCAAAGATTGGGAGGAAGAGTTCTCTTGGGATTTTTAGCATATCGTAGACGAGGCCTGAGTAGAGGTCTACGTTGGCGCATGGTGGGTAGGTTCTGTCTAGTTTTTCCATTATTAGTCCTTGCCCGATTTTTTCTATATTTTCTACAAAACTAAAGTCTTCTTCTCTGCCCTTTATTTTTGCTAATTCTCTTGCCTTTTCCTTAAGCAAGACTGCCCTTGGATCTGATAAGGTGTAGACTGCGTGGCCAAGGCCATAGATTAATCCAGCCTGATCAAAGGCTTTTTTGTCTAGGATTTTTTCAAGATAAGCTCTTATCTCTTCCTCATCCTTTTTATCTCTTATATTTTCCTTAATATTATCAATCATATTTGCAACTTTTATGTTGGCTCCTCCGTGCCTTGGCCCTTTAAGGGAGGCAAGACCTGCTGCCATGGCCGAATAGGAATCAGTGCCGGATGAGGATACCACATGGGTTGCAAAGGCTGAGTTGTTTCCGCCCCCGTGTTCGGCGTGAATTATTAGAAGTAGGTCTAAAATCTCCGCTTCTTTCCTGCTGTAATTTTGATCTACTCTCAGCATGGCTAGGATATTTTCAGCTATGGATTTTTCTGGATTAGGATTGTGGATTACCAATGATTTGTTGTCAAATTTATGGATTTTGACCTGGTAAGAGTAGATAGCTAACAGAGGCATCTTGGCAATGAGTGATAAGGACTGGCCTAGGACATTTAGGGGGTCTGTCCCGTCAGGGTTTGCGTCATAAGTATAAAGGGCAAGCATAGCTCTCATCATCTTGTTCATTATATCAGATCCGGGCACCTTCAATATGGCATCTTCTATGAAGTAGTCCGGAAGTTTGCGATTTTTAGCTAAAATCTTTTTGAAATTTGAAATTTCTTCTTTGTTTGCAAGCTTATCAAATAGCAAAAGATAAATAATCTCCTCAAAGCCCAATCTCTGAGATTTTTCTATATCACGGACCATGGTAGTTAACGGATAACCCCTGTAATAAAGTTCTCCTTCAGATGGGATTTTTTTGCCATCTTTTATTTTGTAGCCACTTACATCCCCAACCTTAGTTACTCCAACAAGGACCCCTGTCCCATTTTGGTTTCTAAGTCCTCTTTTTATGGAATATTTTTCGTAGATTTCCTTATCAATATTGGTTGCCTTTTCAATTTCATCTGCATAGGCCTTTAGTTTTTCTTCTAATCTTTTATCCATATCAATGTCCTAAATTTGAAATAATGGCCTCTGTGATGCCCGATGTGGTGTTTTTTCCGCCCAAATCTCTCGTATAATTATCCTTATCGGAAAGGGTCTTGTAGATAGCTTTTCTGATATTTTCTGCATGATCTTTTTCGCCTATATCATCAAGAAGCAGACAGAATGTAAGAATCATGGCAATAGGGTTGGCTAAATTCTTCCCTGCTATATCCGGTGCTGAACCGTGAATAGATTCGTAAATTGCAATGTCCTTGCCCTTGTTTACTCCAGGCATAAGGCCAAGGCCTCCCACAAGGCCTGCTCCAAGGTCTGATAAGATATCACCATAGAGGTTTTCTGTAACTAAGACGTCAAAACGTCCAGGGTTCATCACCATCTGCATGGCGGTGTTATCAACCAGAAGCTCTTCAAATTCTATTTCCGGAAAATTTTTAGCAACTTCTCTGCCTACTTCGAGGAAGAGCCCATCAGTAAGCTTCATTATATTTGCTTTTGTAATGATGCTGACCTTTTTCCTACCACTTTTGCTTGCAAATTCGAAGGCCTTTTCTATTATCCTTTGTGATTTTTCCCTAGTGATAACCTTGATAGAATGGGCTTCATCTGGAGAAATTTGCTCTTCGATGCCGGCATAGAGGTCTTCGGTGTTTTCTCTGAAAATTATCATATCTACACCATCAAATTTTAATCTCAAAGGTCCTGGAGCCTTTATTGGTCTGATATTGGCAAAGAGATCAAATTTCTTTCTAAGTTCCACATTTATAGACCTAAATCCATGGCCGATAGGTGTTGTAATTGGCCCTTTGATTGCGATTTTATTTTCCTTTATTGAGTCAAAAAGCCTTTGGGGAATGTAG
>JBHWRC010000009.1:0-4866 GCA_043426375.1 Anaerococcus sp. | reverse complement strand
ATATATCTTCCAAATCCTTAACCTCTACATAAAATCCCTGGCCCTGGTAGGTCACGTAGACGAAGCCATTTTCTTCTTCCTGGCTGGCTTGGACTATTGAGCCTTTTTCTAGCCTATCGAAGGCTGTTTCTTTGTTGGCTTCTGAGTAGATTTTTATGTCTTTTTTGACTTTGTATGACAAACCAATCCCGATTTCTTTTTTGATTTTGATCTCTGTGGCAGGTCTTGTTTCTATATTTTGCTTGCTATATACATCCTCTTTGCCACAAGCAGAAAGCATGCACATAATGCAAATTATTATAATTTTATTTATAAAAAACCACCCCACAATAGCCAACCCCCAGCTCTCTTAGGTCGCTAATGGCCTGTTCAATCCTTGCCTTGCTGGTATTTTCATCTACTAGGATAATTTTCATATCGCAAAGCCTTGCTGTAAGGTATGGGTCGGCTGTATCCAGATTTTTTTCGTCAATTATTATATAGTTATAAGAATTTTCCTTATTTGCAATCTCTGAGAAAAACTCATTAGAATCGAGGATTTTTTCGCTATCGTCTTTTGAAATCGCTATATAATCAATGGTTCCACGTCTCAAAACTTTGAATTCTTCTACTTGGCTTTGGTATTTGCCTTCTATATCTGCGGCATTTTTGCTATCTACAAACAAGACTCCATTATTTTCGGCAAGGACCTTAGTAAGTTTATCAGAAAAATCATAGGAATCAAGACTTGCAAGACTTGTAATTCCAACAATACCATCTTCCAGCCTATGGTCAATTTTTGCCTTTATCTTTAGAATCTCATCGCTTGTGCCAAGGACATCTAGCCCAAGTTCTCTTAGGTCTTTTTCGTTTGCAATCTTATCAGATAACAAGGTTTTTATAATTACAATTGCAAGGCCCAAAACAGCTCCTAGCACCGCACCTACCACAGAAAAAATAACTAGTTTTTTCTTAGAAGCCTTCTCTACCGTCACTTCTTGGAGGTAGGAAAGATTGTCTGCATTTAGGTAGTCTTTGGCCATGAGCCTAAAATCTTCAGCTATTAGCTTTAGGGCATCTTCTGCCCTAGCTTCGTTATTGTCAGCAAAACTTAGGGTCAAAAGTCCAGCCTGTGGATTGACCTCATAGTCGGTCTTTGCCATCAGGTCTTTATAATCAAGGTCTGACCCGCCCTTTTTAAGCTCTTCTTCCGCTTTTTTGTAAAGGTCAGGCGACTTTATAATTTCAAGATAAATATTAGCAAGCTTCTCATTTAGGATAAGCTTGTTGTAAGAAAGCTCTTCCCCCTCGCCTGTTGTAGCTATAAGTACGGCGCTTGCTTCATAGCCCCCAGTTTTCCTAAAACCAAGACCCAAAACTAGGGCAAAAACTAAGATTGTAGGAACAATTATCAGGGAAAGATTCCTCTTGATCCCGTCAATTAGTTGGTAAGTTGTTACTTTTCTCATAAATACTCCTATAAATTAAATTAATGACCTAATAGCCATTGGATTTGTAAAGAAAAAATCATAAGCTGGTGCACTTGCCGCGATATTTATCGCATAAGGCAGGATAAATACCAAAATGGATAAAATTAGCAAAAATGCAGCCAGACTGTCTTCATACTTTAGCTTTCTAATCATATATGGCATATAAAACATCTCTAAAACCACAAAATAAGACGAAAACCTAAAGGCAATAGCTGTCGATGACCTAAATACAAGCATGACACAGAGTCCATAAACCATGGCCTTGATAGATGCCTTGGTCATCTTATCTCCCTCAAAGGTCCTCTCATCTAGGTACATGATACTCACCACAAACAAAAGAAAGAAAAATATAATCCTTGGGTCGTAGATTTTCATCCCGTAGGCAAATTTCCCCTCAAAGGTGTAGTTTATAATCTTTTGGGCAAGCCTGCCCAGGCCCACAGCAGAGAAAATATTTGCCGCAATTCCAAAAAACACCTTAGATAAAACCGAAATGCCTAGACTTATAAAGACTATAAAGCATTTTGTAATATTTGAAAGATCAATCTCTAAGTAAACCAAAAATGGAATCACAATCACAGCCGACTTGTGAAAGCTAATAGCCAAGATAATGACAAGGGCCGATAGGATTCTCCTTTTTTCTGTGGCAAGATATATTGAAAGAAGGCCCAAACCAATGGCTGTAGCCGTCCTTGACGTTTGCATATCAAATTGCAAAAATACCGGCAAAAATATAATAGCAGCAAGAAAGGGCTTAGCTGATTTTTTAACCACCACATAGGCAACCGGGGCAATCGATAGAAAATTCATAAGGACAATCACCCACTGGCGGCTAAGATTCAGGATATTTATAACAAAGGAAGCTAGCCTAAAGGAAAATTCAACCGGATAGGAAAAGTTCATCACCTTAGAAAAATCTGTACCAATATCCTTGGCAAACCACAAATAATTATAATAATCCGCATCCCCCGACCCTCTTACCGCTGCAAAAACAAACATCAGGCCAAACATAGAAAGGGCTGCGAGATTTTTCTGATATGAAGTTTTAAAATCTATTAGGCTGAAGTTAAAAAATAACAACAACTCCAGCAAAAAAAATAAAGTAAATCCCATAAAATAACAAAGGCCCAAGGCCTACTTTCTTAAATAATTCTTACCTATAATATACCATTTTATAGGAATTTAAAAACTTAATAATAATATATAGAAATGATACTAGCTACTTATGGGTCCCGTATTCATAAAATTTCTCGTCAGTCGCTTTGCTTCTCTCCTCTGCTTCTGCATCAGTTCTCTTGTCTTCTTCTTTTTCACCAGTCTTGTTGTCATCTTTTCCATTATCATCTTCGCTTGCGCCAGCGCCTGGGATGAATGGTAGACCACCGTGGCTGTTGTCTCCACCATTATCAGAAGGTTTTTCTGTTATAAGCTTATCAGCTGGAATAACATCCTTAGATCCATCTGGATAAGTGATTGTTGCATTACCCTATTTTATTTCGGTATAAAAATACATAAACATAGAACATATCTATTTGTCTATATTATATAGCATAAAATCAAGGTCTTCGATAGCTTTTCGAGATATTTTCATTTTTCTCAATATATATATTGTGACAGGGAGAACATTTTGAATGTTATAATCTAGTTTTAATGACTAGATATCTTAATATTCCCTTTATTATAGACTTTAGTTTATTGTCCATAATCAAAAATTATTATTTATACAAAATAACTATTGTCTATAAATTATCCTTAATTAAATATTGTTAAAATCTCTTGGAACCATTCTATCCTCACTTAAAAGCTTTTTAGCTTGATTTTTAGCCTTTTGTACTGTGTTAGTTGATTAAACAATTAGCGAGTTTTGAGTTATTATAGACCTAATCCCGGGATAATATTTTGAAAAGAGGATTAGAGTATGATTTGTATAAAAAATGCAGCAAGAATTATGGATGATTATATGCCACTAATCTATGCGACTATTAGTAGGTTTGATGCTTTTGAGACAGAAGAGGCCATAGATGAGGCCAAGATGGTCCTGGTAGAGGCGATTTTGACCTATGACGATTCCCAAGGTACTTTTGGAAACTATCTCAAGCACAGGCTCAACTACCACTTTTGGGACAAGACAAAAAGACAAGACCCAATCTCCCTAGATCAGGAAACAAAAGACGGCAATAGCCTGATGGATACTATAAAAAGTGATGATGATTTAGAAAATGATATATTTACTAAGGAAAAATATAAGGATTTGTATAAAAAATTGAAGAAGCTAGACAAGAAAGATGTGCTTATAATAAGATTAAAATATCGGGAAAAATTACCTGATAAAAAGATAGGTGAAATAATAAATCTCTCGCCAAAGACTATCAGAAATAGGCATTCTAAAGCTTTGAAGAGGTTGAGGGGGATGTATGGGTATGAGTGATAGGAATATTGAGTCTTTCGAATGAACTGGTCCTGAGTTTATAAGGTCTCTCGTCGGCCTGACGGCCTCTGTCGAGACGGCGCCGTGGTGTTTTCCGAAGAAGAACACCCATGCGCCATCTCGATGGAATGAGCGAAGCGACTGACGAGAGATCTTATAAATAAGGGATGCGTAAGTACGAAGAGATGCTTATATAATCTTATAATACAAATCTTCCCAATTAGGATTCATCTTATTTATTAAGTTTATTTTCTTTTCTCTTCTATAGTCCTTTATTTGTTCTTCCCTTGTTCTTGCGTATTCATAGTCTTCAAATGCTTCATAATATACAAGTTTAGTTATATTATACTTATCAGTAAAACTCCCCTTTTTTAGGTGGTTTCTATGCTCATATGTACGTCTTACAAGATTGTTGGTGTATCCGGTGTAGAATCTTTTATTGTATGCTGTTGTGAGTATGTAGACAAAATGATACATAATTTCTCCTTATATTTTTTTATGTCCTATATATGTTTGTTTTCTTCGAATGACTTGACCCTGAATTTGCAAGGTCTCTCGTCGGCCTGACGGCCTCTGTCGAGACGGCGCATGAAGGTAATCCAAAACGGCATCCCTTCCGCCATCTCTGAGGCCCTAACCCAGTTTTAAAAAAATGGTTGCTAGGTCTGATACTTATGCGCAAAGTTTAATAATAGAAGTACGTAATCTTTTTACAGACAATGCTCCTATTCGTCGCATTGCCTATAAAAAATTACATAAGGTTTCTCATCAATTTTCCTGCGGACTTTGTCCTTGTAAAATTGGGAGAACCGTAAAAACTTTGCCTATGAGATTAGAACCATTAGCAATCTTTTTCCTCCAGACGCTCTTATTCATCGCGTCTTACGGAAAAAATTACATAAGGTTCTTCATATATTTTCCTGCGCACTTTCAGTGCTTGTAAAATATTGAAGACCGTAAAAACTTTGC
>JBHWRC010000008.1:0-5329 GCA_043426375.1 Anaerococcus sp. | reverse complement strand
AGCTCTGTATTTAGCATCTGATGAAAGTGAATATGTGACTGGTCAGATTATGGATGTTGATGGTGGAACTAATGCTCATGCAACAACTGTAGCTCAGTTTAGGGAAACAGGTTCAAGAACCTGGTAAGTAGAAATAAATTAATCTATATGAATTAACAAAACTGAGGCCAATCAAAAGGCCTCAGTTTTTGAGACTGTGTAAAATTTTGTGTATAGAAACCTCCTGATTAGGGTAAGTAAAAACTAATCAGGAGGAATTAGTACCATAAATAGTGTAAGAGAGAAAGTAATTTCAATCTTGCACTATTTTTTGTATAATGAAGAAGTAGTATGACGAGGGGGTTTAGGGTTAAAATATCCGTCATAAAAACTGTCAAATACCTCTTCATTATTCATATTCGGTTAAGCAGGTTGGTCAAAACGTCCGTGTCACGAGCTAAAATGAGTGTAATGGTGCAGGTAGGAACTACAAATCAAAAGAAAGAAGGTAATAAAATGATATCTATAGGAATAGATATAGCAAAAGAAAAGTTTACAGTCTGTGCACTAGAACAAGGTAGCAAAATCATATGGAAGCCTTTTGATATTCATCTTAAGAAAACAAAAGTAGAAGAATTTTTAAAGAAACTAGATAGGTTAAATGAAGAAGTAAAAATAGTCATGGAAGCAACAGGTAAATACCATCTTCCAATCCTCTATGAATTAAAAGACAAAGGATACTTTGTAACTGTAGTAAATCCTTTAAAAATGAAACAGTTTTGCCGAGTACTAAACTTTAGAAAAGCAAAAAATGATAATATAGATGCCATACAAATAGCAGAATATGGCTTAATGTACTGGAAAGAATTACAAGAATACAAAATAGATTCAGAAAGTTTCATAGTCCTAAAAGAATTAAACAGATCCTATCAGCACTATATGGAATTAAGAATCAATCAAATGAACTTCATAGACCAAACAGTTAACCAAACATTTCCAGGAATAAAAAAATTAATTCCACACTCTTCAGGAGACTTTTCAAAAGACAAATTATTAGACTTCTTAGAAAAATGGTGGCATAAAAACCTAGTGTTAGAAAAGCCAGAAGATAAATTCATAGGAGATTTTAAAAACTGGGCAAAAGAAAAGAGATACCATCCTAATGCTGATAAAGGATAAAGCTAAATCCATATACAAGCTTGCAGAGGAAAGTATCTCAACTCAACCTTCTAGTAGCTCATATATAGAGACTAGCATACAAGAAGGAATAGAATTGATAAAACATATAAATCAAATTCTAAATACTATTTTATCACAAATGATAGAAATTGCCGAGCCCTTAGAAGAATATCAAGAAGCAAAGAAATTCTCGGGAATATCAGATAAACTAGCAGTACAAATCACAGCCGAATTTGGAAACTTATCAAAATTTAAAAACAAAAAAAGTTTAATATCTTTTGTAGGGATAGATTCACCACCATATGAGTCAGGGAACTTTAAAGTAGATCAGAGAAAAATAACAAAAAGAGGCAATGCAATACTAAAAAAAGTAGGTTACCAAGCTATGAAATGTATGATGAGTGCTAAAGATCAAGAAAACGAAATATATCTGTATATGGTAAAAAAAGAAAAAGATGGAAAGGTTAAGAAGGTTTGTAAATTTGCAGGACTAAATAAATTCTTAAGAATCTACTATTCAAAAGTAATGGCATCAAAACAAGAAAACAAGTTGTTAAAAGTAGCCTAGAATTAAAGAAACAATATTTGAAACAAGCCGATAATAACCGGCTTATTTGTTGTGTTCAAATTTAAACTCTAATTAACAAGGAGAAAAGCAAATTAATTTTACTTTTCTCCTTGACTTTTGTTAGCAGGTTTTTGTGAAAAATTTTAGCTATGAGGAATGAGGTTGATAAGGATGAAACTATTGTTATTTTTGTTAGATAGAAATAAGAATATGATGTATTCTCTTTTTTTAGATAACTCTAGTCCCTTTATATATTTGCAAGAAATTAGTAGCAAAAGTTAGTAAATTAAAAAAGAATAGATTTCTTTTATTTCAGAGGATTTACTACGTTTAAATGTAGGAGTCCTCCTTTTTTGTCTGAAAAACAAGTAGATAAAAAAAGAAATGGAGGAAACTTTATGGCAAAAGAGTATTACCTTTATCTCAGAGGACAGAAGGTGAAAGTCAGTGAAGATATTTATGAAGTCTACTGGCGAGAACGAGAACACGAAAAGTATTTAGAAAAGGTGGACAGAAAAAACCACTTGCTCTTTTTTTCGTCATTAGATTATGACGGTCATTATGTAGATAGTATTGTTGATACAAGTGTTGATATAATATGACTACATAGAAAGATACAAAAATGAGGCGGGTACTGTGAAAAAAGATGTAATAGTTATTAAAGGGATACCGCACTTAGGAGGACTGCATTAGGTTGTGTTCAACGCTCAATAAAAAGAGTAGCAGCATATTGTAAAGTTAGTACGGACTCTGAAGATCAGATTAACAGTTATAATTCTCAAGTAGAACACTACACAAATTTTATAAAGAAAAATAATGAGTGGACACTTGCGGGAATATATGCTGATGAAACTATAACTGGAACACAGGTTGATAGAAGAATTGATTTTCAAAGACTGAGTAATGATTGTATGAACGGTGATATAGATATGATAATTACAAAATCTATATCAAGATTTGCGAGAAATACATTAGATACCTTAAAGTATGTAAGAAAATTAAAAGAATTTAATGTTGCGGAATTTTTTGAAGAAGAAAATATCAATACTTTAACAATGGATGGCGAATTACTTTTGACTATTTTAAGCTCAGTTGCTCACCAGGAAGTAGAGAATATTTCAGCCAATGTTAAAAAAGGTTTGTGAATGAAGATGGAAGGAGGAGAACTCGTTGGCTTTCAAGGGTGTTTAGGTTATGACTATGATCCAGAAACCAAAAGTATTTCTGTTAATGAAAAACAAGCTGAAATTGTACGATATATTTTCAGAAGATATCTTGAAGGTGCTGGTGGGAGGGTTATTTCCAGAGAGCTTGAAGAGCAAGGTTATCTATCGCCAAGAGGCTATTAAAAGCGGACTGAAACTACTGTTTTAGGAATCATTAAGAATGAAAAATACAAAGGTGATATCCTCATGGGTAAGACATTCACTGTTGATCTTTTTTCAAAAAGACGGTTGGAGAAAAGGATAAATTCTACATTGAAAACCATCATGAGCCTATTATTTCAGAAGAAGATTATGAAAAAGCTCAGGGAATTAGGTTAAGAAGAGCGAAAAACAGAAATACCATTGCAAATAATGGCGGAAAAGAGAGAAATATTCGAGGAAATATGCTTTTAGCAGTATGCTTGAATGCGGTTTTTGTGGACATATACTTTCGAGAAGAATTTGGAATTCTAGTACAGAGTATTCAAAAATTATTTGGCAATGTGTAAATGCGACTAAAAATGGTAAGAAATATTGTCCTCATAGTAAAGGCCTTGAAGAAGAAGCAATAGAAAAAGCTTTTATGGAAAGTTATCGTCAGGTATGCCACAACAATGTAGAGATTACAAACGAGTTCTTGAAAAATGTGGAAGAAGAGCTAAAAGATGATAGTTCAGCTAAAGACTTGAAGAAAGTAAGCAATTAACTTGATAAAACACTTAAGAAAGAAAAAGACCTTGTAGAATTAAGACTTAATGATGCAATCAGTATGGACATATATCAAGAAAAATATAATTAATTAGTTATAAAAAAGGATAAATTACTCAAAGAAAAAAAGACCTAGATCTTCTTACATATTTTAGTAAAAGGCTTGAGGAAATTCCTGATATTGAAATATTTGGAGTCAAAGATTTAACTAAAAGAGTTGGAATAGTGGCACTTAAGCCTTTGAAAATCTCTTCAGATAGGCTGGCTCAAACCTTATCTGATAAGTATGGGATAGCCACAAGGTCAGGTGCCCATTGTGCGCCTCTTTGCCACAAGGCTTTGGGAACAAGAGACTGCGGTCTGGTTCGTTTTTCATTTTCCTATTTTAATCAAAACGAAGAAATAGACCAAGTAATATCAGCCCTTAAGGAAATTTTAGGAGATAATTATGATAGTAATAACATTTGATACAACTACCGATGCTATGATGATGGAGGATTTTGCCAAAGAAAATGATTTTACTGGCAGCTTAATCCCTATACCCAATGAAGTGTCAGCAGGTTGTGGCCTAGCTTTCGAGACGGAAATGACTGATAAAAACCAAGTTAGGCAAATATTGGAAGATAATCTAGTAGCTTTCGATAAGATTTATGACCTAGGATTTAGCAAATGAATTATGTAGGCATAGATATAGGATCAACAGCTAGCAAGGTTTCAGTCATAGGTGACAAAACCTTTAATTTTGTAAGCCCAACAGGTTGGTCCTCCAAAGAGGTAGCAAATGATATAAAAAATAGACTTCTTGAAAAGGGTATAGATGTCACAAGTAATGATACACGAACCACAGCCACAGGCTATGGGAGGGTCAGTGTAGATTATGCTGACTTTGTAATTACAGAAATTACCTGTCACGCTAGAGGAGCCAGAGCATTATCTGGCTGTGATAATCTAGCTGTAATAGATGTAGGAGGCCAGGATACCAAGTCAATTCTAATCGAAGATAAGCTAGTATCAGAATTTCAGATGAACGATAAATGTTCTTCTGGCACAGGCAAGTTTATCGAGGTTATGGCCAATAAGCTTGGCATAGGCATAGATGAATTATTTGATCTAGCTCAAATTGGAGAGCCGATAGCAATTTCATCGATGTGCACTGTTTTTGCTGAAACTGAAATCACATCCCTAATAGGAGAAGGCAGGAGAAAAGAAGACATAGCAGCAGGCATTGTTGGGTCTGTCGCTCAAAAGGTCAGGCAGATGTATAACAAAATAGGCGAAAGCGATTATGTAATACTTACAGGAGGCCTTTCAAATGTCGGATACTTTGCCAAACTTCTTTCAGATTTAATTGGCAAAGAAGTAAAAAATGTAGAGAATGGACAATTTGCAGGCTCCATAGGGGCCGCATACTTAGCTAAGGAGAAGAAAAAAAGATGAATGAAGTAATAAAAGATTTACCAGAAATATTTGATGAATTTGCTGATGCAAGAAAAAACGCTTTTCTAAGCGTAAAAGAACTAAAAGATAAGAATATACCCCTAGTTGGAGCTTATTGTACATATTTTCCAGTAGAAATCGCTTGGGCAGCAGGAGCAACAACTGTTGGCCTATGCTCAACTAGTGATGAAACAATTCCAGAGGCAGAAAAAGAGCTTCCAGCTAACCTTTGCCCTCTAATAAAATCATACAA
>JBHWRC010000007.1:0-2859 GCA_043426375.1 Anaerococcus sp. | reverse complement strand
CTGTAGATGATTAGGATTAAATATTTTACCAAATTACAGGGCAGCCAAGTAAACGGCTGAGTTTTTTTAATTTACAAAAAATATTTTTATACAAAAATAGTTTTGCGAAAACTTTTCTTAAAAGTTTTCCTTCATCTTTTTGATTTGATCTCTAAGTCTAGCAGCCCTTTCAAAGTCTAGCTCTTCTGCCGCCTTATACATTTCGCTTTCCATATTTATTATTATTGTTTCTATATCTTCTCTGTTAAATTCTTCGATTTCAGCTTCTTGAGCTTTCTTTGTTATTTGGATTATTTCGCCAATGTTTTTCTTAATTGTGGTAGGGGTTATCCCGTGTTTTTCGTTGAACTCTTCTTGGATTTTTCTCCTACGTTCTGTTTCGTCTATGGCTCTTTTCATCGATCCCGTAATAGTATCACCATACATGATTACATGGCCTTCTGAGTTTCTTGCGGCTCTTCCTATGGTCTGGATTAGAGAGGTTTCACTTCTTAGGAAGCCCTCCTTGTCTGCATCTAGGATTGTAATTAAGCTTACTTCTGGTATATCAAGACCTTCTCTTAGAAGGTTGATTCCAACAAGTACGTCAAATTTACCCAGTCTTAAGTCCCTTATAATTTCTGATCTTTCTATGGTTTTGATATCTGAGTGGAGGTATCTTACCTTGATTGATTGCTCCATCAGATAGTCTGTCAAATCTTCTGCCATTTTCTTAGTAAGGGTTGTGACTAGGACTCTTTCTCCCTTTTCTATTGTCTTGTGGACTTCTTCTATTAGGTCGTCGATTTGATTTTCTGTCGGCCTTACTTCCACAATTGGGTCTAATAGTCCTGTTGGTCTTATGATTTGCTCAACCATTTCCCCCTGGGTTTTATCCATCTCGTATGGGCCTGGTGTGGCTGATACGTAGACAGATTGGTTGACTAGATTTTCAAATTCGTCAAATTTTAGCGGTCTATTGTCAAGGGCTGATGGCAATCTAAAACCAAAGTCTACCAGGTTTTGCTTTCTAGACCTGTCCCCTGCATACATGCCGCCTACTTGGGGAATGGATACGTGACTTTCGTCAACCATCAGAACAAAGTCTTTTGGGAAATAGTCAATCAAGGTATATGGCCTTGATCCCCTTGGCCTTTGTGATAAATGAGCAGAATAGTTCTCTATGCCTGAGCAAAAGCCGATTTCCCTTAACATTTCAATATCATATTTGGTTCTCTGTTCAATTCTTTGGGCTTCTAGGAGTTTATTTTCGCTTTCAAATTCCTTTATCCTTTCCTCAAGCTCTTTTTCTATAGAAACTATTGCCTTTTCGGTCTTTTCGCTGGTTGTAGCGTAGTGGCTGGCAGGATAGATATAGGCATGGGAAATTTTTGAGACAACCTTGCCTGTAAGTGGGTCAAATTCAGAAATTTGGTCAATCTCATCTCCAAAAAATTCAAGTCTAATTGCTTTTTGGTCAAAGCCTGCTGGATAAATATCTAAAATATCTCCCCTCGCCCTAAAGCTTCCCCTTTCAAATTCCACGTCATTTCTGGCGTATTGGACGTCGATTAGCTTTTTCATAACCTCTTCCGGGCTTATTTCCTGGCCAGGACGGAGGGATACGACTAGCTTTTTGTACTCAATCGGATCACCTAGGCCATAGATGCAAGACACACTTGCCACAATTATCACATCTCTTCTCTCAAAAAGAGCCATGGTTGCTGAGTGGCGCATCTTGTCGATTTCATCATTTATCGATGAGTCCTTGGCTATGTAGGTATCTGTCGCTGCCACGTAGGCTTCTGGCTGGTAGTAGTCATAATATGAAACGAAGTATTCCACAGCATTATCCGGGAAAAACTCCTTAAATTCTGTAAACAATTGGTAGGCTAGGGTTTTGTTGTGGGCAAGGACTAGAGTTGGCCTTTGAACATTTTGGATAATGTTGGCCATGGTGAAGGTCTTTCCAGAACCTGTTACACCCCTTAGGATTTGGTCCTTTTTGCCACTCAGGATCCCGTCGCTTAATTTTTTGATTGCCTCTGGCTGGTCGCCTCGAGGTGAGTAGTCGCTTTTTAGTTTAAATTCCATCTTATCCTTCAATCTATTTATAAAAGCTCTTGCTTTTTATTATCAATATATACCCTAGTATTATACTAGTAATTAGACGTTTTTCTATCTTTGAAAGGCCTGTCAAAAAGGCCTTAAGTTTACTATTTTAGTAAATGTGATATAATGAATATGTACTAGGGGTGCAAACTATTTGTTTGCTGAGATCATACCCTTAACCTGATCCAGGTAATGCTGGCGGAGGTAAGTGCAAAGAACCTCCCAGTATTGTGCAAAGGAGGTATTTTTTTATATGAATAAGAATAAATGGTCAACAAAAATGCTTACAGAAGCAGGAGTTATGCTAGCCCTTGCCTTTGTATTAGGTCGTATAACCCTATTTAAGATGCCACAAGGTGGATCTATCACAGCAGGTCAAATGATTCCACTTATAGTCTTTGCTATCAGACACGGAGCAGGCCCTGGTATCCTTGTAGGTGCAGTCTACGGTGTACTTGATATGATCTTTGGTGGTTCAATCTACCACCCAGTCCAAGCAATCCTTGACTACCCACTTGCCTACTCTTCCCTAGGCCTTGTAGGATTTTTCTCTAAAGACTTCCTACAAACAAAAGAATTTGCACCAATCCTAAAGGGTACTTTCCTGGGAGTCTTTATAAGGTTAATCTGCCACGTCCTGACAGGTGTAATCTTCTTCGGATCATACGCACCAGAAGGCCAAAACGTCTGGGCATATTCTGTTATCTATAACTGTACATTCTTAGGAGTTGAATTTATAATCACAGTTGTAATAATCTACCTACTAAG
>JBHWRC010000006.1:0-2761 GCA_043426375.1 Anaerococcus sp. | reverse complement strand
TCTCTGCTTATCTTACACTTGCTGGCTAAATGATGAAGCTTATTTTAAGGAAAATACTCAAATCATAGAGCATTCACATGTCCTAGAAGCAAAAAATATTAGAAAAATCCCAAGAGAAATAGGAGGCGTAAAAGTCTTAGCTAAAGAAGATTTTCCGAAGTACGAACCATTCCATGATCATTTTGCCAAAGATATGTATTATAACAGCAAAAATCTTTTGAGAGATTTTGATAAGTTTAGGATCTTTGTGATAGAAGAAAAAGGTGAGTTTGTAGCAAGCCTCCTTGTCAAAATCTACGGAGTAAATCCTTGTAAGGGCGAAATCTTTGGAGTTTTTATAGATGAAAATGAAGAAAAATCTAAAATTTGCGACAAGCTTTTAAAGGCTATGGCAAATTCGATTGTTGATGAATTTGGAAAAGTTGCTACTATAAAATATTTTGTGGAAGTAGATAAAAAAATAGAGCTAGAAAGTGCTCTAGCTAATGGTTTTCAAAAACTTGATACCTATTTCTACTATAAATTATAAATGAAAAATCCTCCAGGCGGAGGATTTTTTTCTATAATAAATTCATAATTAGACCGATTATAACAGGAATTACAATGGCCGGTAGGGAGTTTACAAGCTTAAATTTCACAAGGTTAAGCATGGAAAGGCCGACAGCAATTATTGTAATCCCGCCAACTCCAGATATATTTGCCAAGATTTCAGGAGTGAGAATTGGTGCTAGAAAGCTAGATAAAAGAACTATCAATCCTTCATAGAGAAAGATAACTCCAGCCGAGCAAGCAACCCCAATGCCAAGTGTGGTTGACAAAAATATTGCTGAAAGGCTGTCTATGATAGCTTTTGTGTATAAGATCGAATTGTCTCCCTTAACTCCAGCCTCGATTGCTCCCAAAATTCCAAGAGAACCCACGCAAAAAATCAGTGTACCAGAGACAAAACCTGTTGCAAAGTCATTATCTTCGTTTTTTATAAATTTAACTTTTAGGAGGTTGGCAAAATTATTTAGTTTTCCTTCAAGATCGAAATATTCGCCAATCACAACTCCTACAATCATTGAAATTAAAACCACAATCACATCGCCTTTGAGGGCAGATTCAATACCCAAAACCATGATTGTAAGGGGCAAAAATTTCATAATAGCATCTTTATAACAAGGCTCTATGTAATTTGCAAGTTTAAGGCCAATTAAGCCTGTGATAAAAACCGCAAGAGCATTTACAGCAACACCTATCATAAACATCTCCTAAATATATTCTTACCTATATTATATATGAAAAACCAAAAAATGCATAAAAAATGTGAAAATTTCTATTTATTCATAGTTTATGCAGAATGTTTTCAAACAATCCTATTTTAATATTTAAATCAAGCTCTTATTTCCTTATGCAATGAATTATCATAAATATTTCTAAAAACTTATTAAAAAATATTTTAAGGAAATGTTGACAAATAAAGTTGTCAATTATATAATAATGACAAGAATAGTTGTCAATTATTTTGAAAGGAGGGCGGATGGAACTTATAAATAACTTGGCGGACTTTAGAAAAAAGAGTGGCTATAACCAAGCCGACCTTGGAAAACTCGTCGGAGTTAGCCGTCAAACTATAAGCCTAATAGAAAGAGGAGATTACAACCCATCTGTAACCGTGGCCCTTACAATAGCCAAGGTTTTGGATGTGGATATCAATGAGATATTTAGATTGGAGGAAAGTAATGAAGAAAAATAAGAAAACTATCCTAGCTAGTGTTCTTTATATGGTTGGTCTTGGATTGCTAGTTGGTTTTGGATTAGGTTTTATTTTTGATAAATTAAATATAGGCGGGCTTATTGAAGTACTTTCTAGTTTCCTAGGTAAAAATGCCTTGGCATTAATTATTGGACTTTGCAGTCTTTTCGCAGTTCTTGGTCTATATTTTTATCTTAAAGCTAAAAAAGAAGTTGAAGAAGGACTTAGGGAAGATGGTTTTATAGAAACAAAATATATAGACTATGCCAATGCCATGAGAGATGCTGGATTATTCACCCTTTTGTCTCTTATCATAATTATTTATAACGAAATGAAAAAAAGTTCTGACCCATTAAAAAACACTTTAACTATACTTGTAATTCTATTTGTATTTACAGCTATAAATTCAATCATATCTTACCTAACTTATAAACTTGTAAGAAAAATTGAGCCAGAAAGAAAAACCGATGTATTTGATTTCTTTTTTGAAAGTAAATTTATGGCTGAATCTGATGAGAGGGACAAGCTAAAATACTACAAAAAAGGCTACCTTGCTTTTAAGAGGATGATAATGTGTCAATTAGTGATTATCATAATCCTATTTTGTTCAGCACTTTATGAAGATATAAGTCCAATAATAGCCCTTATTGTTTTAATACCAACCTTAATTGGGATTTTGACAAACGGATTCGCAGGAGAGAAATCATGATTGAAATAAAAAACTTATCTAAAAATTTTGGAGACCTAAAGGCTCTCGATGACGTAACTTTTGAGGTCAAAAAAGGTGAACTTTTTGGTGTGATTGGCCAAAATGGGGCGGGCAAGTCTACGCTTTTTCGCTCCATGATGAATTTTTACGACCGCTTTGATGGACGAATCCTCTATGAAGGGGAGAAAATGAGTAAAGTTCCCCTTGAAAAAATTGGCTTTCTTCCAGAGGAGCGTTCGCTTTCGCCAAAGAAAACCATTAGGGAAGAGATAAAATATTTTGCGAGGCTAAATCAAATGAAAAATCTGGACGAC
>JBHWRC010000005.1:0-4483 GCA_043426375.1 Anaerococcus sp. | reverse complement strand
TCGATGTATTCACCTGTACCGTATTTTTTGTTTAGGGCTTGAGTGATTGCTGCTGTTGTTGTTGTTTTACCGTGGTCTACGTGGCCGATTGTACCAATATTAATATGTGGTTTGCTTCTTTCAAATGTTTGTTTGCTCATTAAATCCTCCTAATGTACTCATATACATTATTCTACCATACCTCTAATAAAAATTCTATTATTTTCATTAAATTTATATTTTTTATTCACTTGCTTTTTAAAAATATGCTCGTATAATAATAAATGTGCCGCTTTAGCTCAGTAGGTAGAGCGCTTCCATGGTAAGGAAGAGGTCCTCGGTTCAATTCCGGGAAGCGGCTCCATTTTTTTGCCTATTTTAAATTAAAACACAAAAACGTCTTCGCAGAATTACATTGCGAAGACGTTTTTTTAAACTAATCCCATAAAATAGATAACCACAATAGCTACTATAACTACTAGCAAGGATATTATAAATCCGTGAACCATTGGATTTATACCTGCTTTTTTCATATCACCATACTTTGTATTAAGACCAATCGCAGCAAGGGCAGCTATCATTAAAAACTTTGATATTACTTTTAGTTTATCCGAAATATTTTCTGATATAAGTCCTATCGAATTTAATCCAACCATGATCAAAAATCCTAATATAAAATATGGAATTATTGAAGAAATAGAAAATTTCTTTTCTACATATTCATGTCCTCTTTTCTTCACTTCCAATCTATGGTAGATAAACCTAAATAACAAGACAACAGGTATTATCGACAAAGTCCTAGTTAATTTAACCATTGTTGCAAAGTCACCAGCTGCTTCTGAATAAGCAAATCCAGCTGCAACTACACTTGATGTATCATTTACAGCAGTTCCTGTCCAAAGACCATAGGCCATATCTGATAGGCCTAAAGCCCTACCCATTATTGGAAAGGCTACTATCATTAGCATGTCAAATAAAAACGTGGCACTAATAGCATATGCAATATCGGTATCCTCTGCTTCTATTACAGGTGCTATAGCTGCGATTGCAGAACCTCCGCAAATACCAGTACCAGCTGAGATTAGATTGCTCATCTTCCAATTAAGACCAAGGGCCCTTCCTATAAAGTATCCCCCACCAAAACAAGTTAAAAGTGTAAATATCATTACATATAGTGATAGTTTTCCTACGCTTAAAACTATGCTTATATTGAGACTTGCTCCAAAGAGTATTATCGCAAACTTTAAAAGTCTTTTAGAAGTAAAGCTAATACCATCTTTAAAAACGCCTTCAGTACTAATAAAATTATTTAAAACCATTCCCATAAATAGGGCTACTACAGAACCACCTATCATATGCATTGGTAATATATTTTCTATAATTTTTGCAATATATGCTATCAATATTGATAGCAACATTCCGGGTAATATTTTTTGAATTTTTTCCATTATCTACATCCTCCCATTGACTAATACATTATATGTTATTTAAATTAATTTAAAAGTAATCATTGGGTATAATTAAAGTAATAGTAATAATATGTTGAGCGGAGGTTTAATATGAAATGGGAAAATAGAAGACGTTCTTCTAATGTAAATAAGGGAAGTAGGGCTCCTCTGGCTGTTGGCGGAGGTGTAGGTGGTCTTATAATAATGCTACTTCTATATTTCTTGGGTGCAGACCCTAGTGTGATAACAAACGATAACCAGCAATACCAGCAAAATAGACAGATAGAAAGTAGCGAGGTATCTAAGGAAAGAGAAACCTTAGAAGACTTCTTATCTGTAATCCTAGCTGACACGGAAGATGTTTGGCACGATAAGTTTAGTGAAGCAAATGCTACCTATAAAGAGCCTCAGATGACTCTTTTTACCGAAACGACGCAATCAGGTTGTGGCCTAGCCCAATCTAGGATGGGGCCATTTTATTGTCCTGTAGATCAGACCATATACTTTGATGTATCCTTCTACAATGATCTTAAAACAAGGTTTGGCGGAGGCGGTGATTTTGCACTTGCCTATGTCCTTGCCCACGAAGTAGGTCACCACGTCCAAAACCAACTTGGAATAATTGAACAAACAAGTAAGTTAAGACAACAGCTTTCTGAAACTGAATACAATAAGGTATCAGTAGCACAAGAACTACAGGCCGATTATTTTGCAGGACTCTTCGCCTACTATGTACAGGAAAAAGGTTATCTTGATGAAGGTGATATAGAAGAGGCTATGAACGCTGCATCAGCCATAGGTGATGATAGGATTCAGGAAATGGCAGGTATGAATGTCAATGTCGATTCTTTCACCCACGGCTCATCAGCTCAGAGAAAAGAGGCCTTCGAACTAGGGTACAAACACCACGATATTGATCATTCAATGAAATTTTTTGAAGATTTAAAGTAATAAAAATCAGGTAATAACCACTTATTACCTGATTTTTCTTTATAATGTATAAAAAAAGACTTAGCTAATTAGCATAAGTCCTTGGCTTTATTTATTTGACATTCTGGACAAATCCCTCTGAAAGTGACCTCTACATTATCTATCTGATACATACTTAAACTTTTCTCATAGCCCACTTCATCAACTTCCACATCTTCAATATTGCCACATACTTCACAAATGAAATGCGCATGGCTTTTTTTATAAAACTCGTATCGTTTTGAAGTCATATTAAAGTCAAGTTCTTTTACAAGTTTGTGCTTAACAAATAGATTTAGATTGTTGTAAATTGTAGCTTGGCTTATAGCAGGATCTTCACTCTTTAAGTCATTAAAAATTTCTTCAGCAGTAGGATGAATAGGATGAGTCATCAAATAATCTAAGATTAAGATTCTTTGTTTAGAAATTCTTATATTTTTTCCTTTTAGAATTTCTATAATATGATTTTTTCTTCTATTGAAATAACCTTCATTTATATTTGTAATATAGTCCATAATCTTCTCCCCTACTTTCTACCTAATAATATACGATGTAATGCCCATTTGTCAACCAAATATGCACTTCTAACTGATATAATTTACTTAAATTAGTTTTAGTTTTTGGCTTTATTTTAAGTTTTTTCTCAAAATGAGAAAAGATTTTTAATTTTATCTATTTTTTATATTTTCTTCTTTTATACGTAAAATCATAATAATAGACATGTTTATACCAGAATTATTTAGATAAATACTGCGCAAAAAAATACACAATTGAAATAAAAAACCTCCCAAAAAACATGGGAGGTCTTAGTATTAGTTTAATTAAATTATGCTAATTCTACTTCAGCGCCTGCTTCTTCTAGAGCTGCTTTAACTTCTTCAGCCTTATCTTTAGCTACGCCTTCAACAACGTTAGCTGGAGCTCCATCAACTAGAGCTTTAGCTTCTTTTAGTCCAAGACCAGCTACGTCTTTAACAACTTTGATTACGTTGATTTTTGATTGTCCTGCTGACTTAAGAACTACGTCAAATTCTGATTTTTCAGCTGCACCGCCTGCTGCTTCTCCACCTGCTGCTGGAGCTGCTACTGCTACTGCTGCTTGAGCTGATACGTCAAATTCTTCTTCGATTGCTTTAACTAGTTCTGAAAGTTCAAGAACTGTAAGATTTTTGATTTCTTCTAATAGGTTTGTTACTTTTTCTGATGCCATTTTAATTCTCCTTAAATTTTAAATTTTTATTATATTATGCTGCTTCGTTTTCCTTTTTACTTGCCACTTCATTAAGTGCAATTGCAAGTTTAGAAATAGTGTTGTTAAGATCTCCAGCAAGAGTTCTGATAGGTGCTTGTAGTACATTTGCAAGCATTGAGTGAAGTACTTCTGTAGCTGGTAATGTAGCTATTGCCATCATTTGATCGCCATTTTGGTAATTTCCTTCAACTATACCTGACTTTAACACTAATTTGTCTTCGTTTGCGTCTTTTTCTTTTCTGTAGTCAACCGCTATTTTTGGACCGTCTACTAAATCACCATTTGAAAATACTAGTGCGTTTGCTCCCTTTAAGTCTTCGATTAATTCATCATAACCTAGTTGTTGGAAAGCAAATCTCATCATTGTATTTTTGTAAACTTTGTATTCAGTGTCTTTTTCCCTGAATTTGTTACGAAGTTCTGTGATCTCCTTAACATCCATGCCTTTAAAACCTACAAGTGTAACTGATTGTGCACCTTCGATTTTTTCTTTAATTTCGTTGACTATTAGCTGTTTTGCTGCTATAGCTTTTTCGCTCACTTTTTCACCTCCTAAGGCTATTTGGTAGGTATATAAAAACCCCACTTAATATAGGCATATCAATAATGCCTACATCGGTGGGGATGTAGTTTCTTTCTCCCACCTATACGCAATTATTAAACATTTCTGTCTGCGTAGTCTTTGGTAGCCTGTTTATTTGACTTATATATTATATCATCAACTTCTTAAAAATGCAAATTATTTTTCAACTAATTCGCTTGCTCTGCCTGCTTGTAATTTTACACCAGGACCCATTGTTGATGCTATGGTGATTGATTTGATATATTTACCCTT
>JBHWRC010000004.1:0-8533 GCA_043426375.1 Anaerococcus sp. | reverse complement strand
ACTGTCTTATTAAGAGAGAAATTCTAATGGCTGTACTTTGTTTAGACATTGGCGGTACTGAAGTTAAGGCGCTGCTTAAGGGGGAAGATTTTGAAAAAGACCTTCCTAACTTCCCTTCAAAGGCAAGCATAAATGCACCTGACATAAAAAATGACTTGTTTGATTTAGTAGAAAATCTAAAAAAAGATAACGAAATAGAAGGTGTTGCAATATCAACGGCTGGCATGGTAGATTACAAGACGGGAATAATAGCAGGACACGGTCCTACTTTCAAAAACTATAAGGGCTTTGATTGGAAAAAAGAAATCAAAGATGAGTTAGGTATCCCAGCTGTAGTAGAAAATGATGTAAAATCTGCAGCTATGGGTGAACTTTACTACGGAGCTGGAATAGGCAGCGAATCTGCTTTTGTACTTACAGTTGGTACAGGTATAGGCGGATGCCTCATTATTGATGGGAAAATTCACAGGGGAGCAAGCGGCCATGCAGGTGAGATCGGCTACATGCCATTTGAAGCAGATAAGTTTGAAGGCCTAGCGTCTACAAGTGCCCTAGTCGAAAGATCATTAGAGTCTTATCCTGATAAAAAATTAGACAATGGCAAGAAAATTTTCGATGCCATAGATAAGGGTGACGAGGATGCCAAAAAATTAGTAGATTATATGACAGATATCCTAGCACGTGGAATGTCAAATATTATGCTAATAGCAAATCCTGAAGTGATCTTAATTGGTGGCGGCATAAGTGAGCAAAAAGAGAAATTCATAGACCCTATAATAGAAAAAATCAAGACCTATGTGCCAGAAAACATCTTTGAATCAACAAAGATAAAAGCAACCAAGTTAGGCAATAAATCAGGTCTATATGGGGCCTATGCTCTTTATAAAGAAAATATCAATGAATGATAACTATGAATCAATTCTGCCACTAATTGAATCAAAATATGAAGAATTAACTGAAGTAGAAAAGGTAATTGCTGATTATTTCCTAGATACAGAAGATACTGACCTATCATCAAAGAGAGTATCTAAAAAATTATATACATCAGAAGCAGCCCTAACTCGTTTTGCTAAAAAATTGGGCCTTACAGGATATAGGGAATTTATTTATAGGTTCAAGGTGTCTAGAAAAATGGCCTTCAACAAGAAAAAAGAAATTGAAAGCCCAATTTTTGATACCTATAGGGAAATCTTACTTAAATCATATAACCTATACTCATATTATGACTATGATAAGCTTGTTGAAGCTATTTTAAGCTCAAAAAGAATCTTCATCTATGGTGTAGGGTCTTCGGGCAACCTAGCAAATGAATTTGCTACAAGGCTTATAAGACTAGGTCTTGATGCGGAAGCTGTCACAGATACCCATATGCTCCTATTAAACTCAGTCAGACTAAACCCAGGAGATATTGTCATAGGAATATCCTATTCAGGCAAATCTATAGAAGTCATAGATGGGCTTAGGAAAGCAGCGGAAATCGGGCTTAAGACAGTACTCTTTGTATCAAATGACAAGGCCAGGTGGGCCAAGGACTTTGATTTTGTAATGCTTTTAGCACATAAGCAAAACCTTGAATACTCAAACATTATCTCGCCCCAGTTTCCGGCAATGATAATGTTAGATATACTCTTTAAAAAGCTTTACGATAAAAGGCTCACATCTGGTGATGTCTATATGAAATCAGTTAATGAAATGCTTCAGCTAATAAAGGAGAAGGACGATGGAAATTTATGATAAACTAAATAAAGGACTTATTGTTTCTTGCCAGGCCCTAGATGACGAGCCCCTCCACTCATCATTTATTATGGGAAGGATGGCCCTTGCTGCAAAAATGGCAGGAGCAAGCGGTATTAGAGCAAATACAGTAAGCGATATAAAAGAAATAAAGAAAAATGTGGACCTACCAATAATTGGGATAATCAAAAAAGACTACGACAATAGCCAAATCTATATTAGCCCTACAATTGATGAAATTGACGACTTGGTAAATGAGGGAGTAGATATAATTGCCACAGACGCCACAAATATGAAAAGACCAAAAAATGATGGACTTGAAGACTTCTATAAAGAAATTAGGGATAAATATCCAAACATAAAACTAATGGCAGACTGCTCCACCGTCGAAGAAGCAATCTTTGCTGACAAACTTGGCTTTGATTATATTGGTACAACACTAGTAGGCTATACTCCGCAATCAAAGGGCGATCAAATCGATGCTGATGATTTTAAAATTTTAAGAGAGATTATAGAAAAATGCCAGCACCCAGTCATAGCTGAAGGTAATATCGACAGCCCAGAAAAAGCCAAAAGAGTCCTAGAACTAGGAGCCTTCACAGTAGTAGTAGGGGGCGCCATAACCAGGCCACAAAATATAGCCAAAAAATTTGTAGACTCAATTGAAACACTCAAATAGTAAAATTCCCCAAAATCTTCTATCAAGATTTGGGGGATTATTTTTTAACTCTTTGATTTTAATCTATTAACTTTAGCTGATAATTTTTCTTTTATCTCATCAAGTCCGTCTACCCTTAGGGCAAATATTATAGCTAGATATACAACAGCTGCAACAAGGATTGTCACAAATAGCCAGAGGTTTGATGGTCTAAAGCCGTAGGTGTAGTTTGCTACAAAGCCTAGTGCTGTTGCTCCTACGGCAATTTTTCCTATGTTTTTAAAGATATAAGCATTATCAAGTTTGCCAAAGTATTTTACATACATTAGACTTGCAAGGCCTACTAGGACAAATTGGCTAAGGGTTGTGGCAAGGGCAAGGCCTATTAGGCCGTATCTTTTGCTTAGGGCGTAGTCTAGGTAGATATTTACGGAAAGCTGTATAAAGGATATTATGGTTGGTATCTTTGTATTTTGTACCGAGAAAAATGACAAGTACAAAAGGTCTGCTATAGCTGGTCCTATTAGATAGATTGTGTAGTAGAAAAGCACATCTGCAGTCCTTATCATGTCTTCATAGCCAAAGGCGCCTCTCATATAGACAAAGGAAATTATTGGTCTTGAAAGCACCATAAGCCCCACAAGAGATGGGATGAATAAGACCATTACCTTTACCATAGTCTGGCTTGTAATGTTTTTGACCTCATCGAAATTGCCCTCTGCGGCAAGTTTTCCAATTAAAGGATAGGCTGTGATTTGAAATGGAACTATGAAGGTCGATGAGACTATTCTAAGGATTTTAAGTGAATAGTTTATTACCGATACTCCACCGTCATTTGCGACAATCGATGCAAATGACTGATCTACTATTGTTGAAATATAGACTGCTGCCATAGAAAATATGGTTGGTATCGATAGTTTTATAATTTTTTTGATGTCCTCATCTATTACTAGCTTAATTTTTGATCTCTTAAAGCCAGTTTTTTTTATTTTTTGGGGAAATATTGCAAATTGTATAAAATATGCTAGAAAAATCCCGATTGCCATGATATAAATATTGCCCTTTGAGATTGCTACTGTTATTCCTAAAATTATATTTAGGATAAGTAAGGGTAGGGCAGGGGTTATAAAATCACCTTTGATTTGAAGGTAGGATGAAAATATTGCCGCATAGATATTTGGATACATGGTCAATATTACCGCTCTCATAAGAAGAGAAGCGATTTTTAATTTATCCCCGTCATAGCCTATTGCAAACATCTTTACGATGTATGGGGCAAAGACAAGGCCTAAGATCATGATAGTTGTGCATAAAAATAGGGAGAAGTTTAAAAGTTTATTGGTAAATTCATTCCCCGCTGCCTCGCCTCTTTCCTTTGTTATTTTTGAGTAGGTTGGTATATAGGTTTTGGATAAGGCGTAGGTTATTACTGAAAAAATCAGGGTAGCAGCTGTGGTTGATGTGTTGAAGGCATCTGTGATTGCACTTGTCCCGTAGAAGTAGGAGAAGACCATTTCCCTAAAGAAGGAAAATAGCTTACCTACAAGGTTTAGGATCATAAGTACTAGGGTGTTATTCATAAGACTCTCCTAGACTTTGTTTATTTACAGCAAAAAGTAGGGAGGCTGTGAAATTCGTCAGCCTACCTACTTGATTATTTGATATTTTATTTTTTTGATAAGGCCCTTTTTTGGTCTCTTCTTTTATTAGTTTCTTCTTATCCATTAGTTAGTTAAGAATCTCTTTAAGAATTCTTGTGTCCTTTCATGTTTAGGGTTTTCGAAAATTTCTTTCGCACTTGCGTTTTCTAAGATTATACCCTTATCCATGAAAAGTACCCTATCTGATACGTCTCTTGCAAAGTCCATCTCGTGGGTTACGACAACCATGGTCATACCAGATCTTGCAAGAGAGGTCATTACATCTAGTACTTCTCCGACTGTCTCTGGGTCAAGAGCGCTTGTTGGCTCGTCGAAAAGTAGGACGTCTGGATTCATACAAAGGGCACGGGCAATTGCCACCCTTTGCTTTTGTCCACCTGATATTTGGCTTGGCTTTGCGTTTATATATTGGGCCATGCCTACAGACTCTAGGTACTTTAAGGAAGTCTCCTTGGCTTCTTCTTTAGATTTGCCTAGGACTTTTTCTTGGCCAATCATACAGTTTTCTAGGATATTTTTGTTGTTAAAAAGGTTGAAGTTTTGGAAAACCATGCCCACATGTGACCTATAAATCCTCTGGTCGTAGGAGTGGTCTAGGATGTTTTCGTCTTTGTAGTAGATTTCTCCACTAGTTGGATCTTCTAGAAGATTTAGGCAGCGAAGGAGGGTAGACTTACCAGAGCCTGAAGACCCTATAATTGTAACTACTTCACCCTTTTCAACCTCCATATTTATATCTCTTAGGACGAGGTTTTCTCCAAATTTTTTCTCTAAATTATTTACTCTGAGTATTGACATTTGTTGCTCCTGTGGATGATTCTAAGATAAAATCTCTATCATTTAATCTTCTTTCAAATACTAGCAATAATCTTGTGATTGTAAAGGTTAGGACAAGATATATTACAGCTGTGATTAGGTAGGTTGGGAAATACTGGTAGGTTGATCCTGCAACAGACTTAGACATGAAGAATAATTCTGTAACTGATATTACATTAAGTACAGATGTATCCTTGATGTTTATAACAAACTCATTTCCAAGAGATGGAAGGATTGTTTTTATTGTCTGTGGCAATATTATATTTGTCATAGCCTGCCAATTTGTAAGGCCGATTGCTTTGCAAGCTTCAAATTGTCCACTATCTACAGCATTGATACCGCCACGCACTACCTCTGATAAGTAGGCACCGGTGTTGATTGATACTATAAGAATAGCTGCAAACATGGTTGATAGGTCAATGTCAAAATATTGTTTTAGACCGTAGAAGATGATTACAGATTGTACCATCATTGGAGTGCCCCTAAAGATTTCGACATAGATTGAAAGTAGGATATTTACAAATTTGTGGAAGTAGAATCCTATTGGGTTTGTCCTTTTGTTTACATCTATTCTTCTGATAATTGCTACAAGAAGTCCTATGATAAAACCTAGAATGGTTGATAAAATTGCTATAAATAAAGTATTTACCACTCCTTTTAGGAATAGGGATGAGTATTTGCTCCAAATTTCCTTTACTTCTGTGAAAAATGATTTTGGCGCATCTTCTTTTGTTGTGATATCAACCATTTCTTTCATGACTTCTTCTTGAACCGCATCTATATCAAGGCTTTCAAGGTAGGCATTGATTTCAGAAGCCATAGGGGACCCTTTTCTAAGACCTACAGCTACAGTTGTATCATCATCTGAAGTTTTGAAGTTGTTTTCATCATCAAACTTTATATAGGTAAGGTTTGGATTTGATGAAATGGCAGACTCTGCTCCGGCCTCTTCTGAAACGTAACCGTCTATGGTCCCTGCATTTGTGGCAGCAATCATAGTAGGGAAAGAATCCATTGGTTCTTGCTTAATAACGCCTTTCATTTGGTCAACCACATCTGCGTGGAAGGTTCCAAGCTGGCCTGTTATCTTTGCTCCCTCAAAGTCATTTATAGATTTTGCATCAATATATTTTGAATCTTTTGGTACAACCACAACCATCTTTGCCCTGTAGTATGGGAAGGTAAAGTCGATTTGCTCACGTCTTTCATCAGTTGGGCTCATTCCAGCAAGGATTGCATCGATCTTTCCGCTTGTAAGGGCGGGTATTAGTCCGTCCCATTCGATTTTATAGATTTCTAGCTTTTTGCCAAGATTGTCTGCAATATTTTGGGCAAATCTTACGTCATAACCATTGGCATATTCTCCTGGTGAATTTGCTACAGGATAGCCTCCATTTGAATCATCTGTCTCTGAGAAATTGTATGGGGCGTAGTTTACCTCCATACCTACTCTTAGTACGTCTTCGCTTGCGTATGAATTTCCTACGGGAAATAAGAGAATAATAGCAAGCAAGAAATTAACAAATCTTTTCATAATATTCCTTTCATTAATTTTTTTGATTGTAGAATTAAAAAAGCCCTTACTATCCAAACTGGATAATAAGGGCGAAATCGCGTTACCACCTTAATTCATGCATTTTTCACAAAATACACCTCAGAAAGTACAATCATACTCCTTTGCTATAACGTGCAAAACTCGTTTTCGGATCTAATCCCCGAAAAGACTCCAAGCCTTTATTCGCTAAAGCTTCCAATATCCCCTCGCACCAACCGGGACTCTCTTTAATTTTTGTCTTTAGTTACTCTTCTTTTCTTCGTCGTTAGGATAAGTTTACACCAGTTTTATTTTCTTGTCAAGTGAAAGTGATAAAATATTTAAAAAAATTAATATTTTTTCAATGGGTTTTAGGGTAAAGTATTGGTATGAGTGTAAATGAGAGAAGAATTGAAATAATAAAAATTTTACAAGAAGCGAACCAACCTGTTTCGGGAAAGTATTTGGCAGATAGATTTGGTATATCAAGGCAGGTGATTGTCAAAGATATCGGTATCCTAAAGGCAGAGGGAGTTGAGATAATTTCAACCAATAGGGGATATAAACTAAAAGACACAGGTAAGTTTGAGATGATTTTAAAGGTAAGCCATGATAAAGATGATATAAAAGATGAGCTAAATATATTGGTGGATAGGAATATCACAATCAAGGACGTATTTATAAACCACAAGGCCTATGGGACAATTAGGAAGAGTCTTGATCTTAGTTCTAGAAATGGAGTTAGGATATTTTTAGAAAACCTTGAAAATAATGAGCCTCTTTTAGAACTTACTTCTGGTATCCACTATCACACCCTAGTTTCCAACAATCCTTCTGATATGGAAAAGGCCCTAGAAATCTTGAGAGAAAGAAAATATTTAATAAAATAATTTCCTGGTGTATATACACAAAATTATTTTTTATGGTATCATTAAATAGAATATTAATTTAATGAGAGGAAATTATGAAAGATTTTTTGAAAAAACAAGGTATCAGTCTAGATCCGAGAGTTTATTTTATAGATGCCCTAGGAGCTATGGCCTTTGGTCTATTCGCATCTTTACTTATAGGGACAATAATAAATTCTGTTGGGAAGATTTTTGAACTTACATACCTAACCGAAAGAATTTGGCCTTTGGCAAGTGGTGGAGCAGGGGCTGCAATTGCAACAGCTATCGCCTATAGCTTAGAGGCACCAAAGCTGGTTTTATTTGCAAATACTATTGTAGGGCTTGCTGCCTATGAGCTTGGCGGACCAGTTGGGGTCTATGTGGCAAGTATTTTTGCGGTTGAATTTGGGAAACTCGTGTCAAAAACAACCAAACTTGACATTATTATTACTCCTCTGGTTACAATCCTTGCCGGAGTTATCGTGGGAGACTTACTTGGCCCATATGTTGCAAGTTTTATGACAATGTTAGGAGATTTTATAGTAAGGGCAACTGATATGCAGCCGTTTTTTATGGGAATAATTGTGTCAGTATCAATTGGAGTAGCTCTTACTCTTCCTATTTCATCAGCTGCAATTTGCATGATGCTTTCATTGTCAGGTCTTGCGGCAGGAGCTGCGACTGTAGGATGTTGTTGCCAGATGGTAGGCTTTGCAGTAATTTCCTACAGGGATAATGGTATAGAAGGACTTTTTGCCCAAGGACTTGGTACATCGATGTTTCAAGTGCCAAACACAATTAAAAACCCATGGATTTGGCTACCACCTACTTTAGCTTCTGCAATTTTGGGTCCAGTTTCTACTATGGTTTTTAAGATGACAAATATCCCACTTGGAGCAGGCATGGGAACAAGCGGACTTGTTGGTCAAATTGGGACCTTCCAAGCTATGGCAGGAGAGAATTTCCCTAGTTTATTTACAAAGGTAATTCTATTACAGATTATTATGCCAGCGATTCTATCTTTGATCATTTATAAAATAATGAAAAATAAAAATCTAATCAAAGATGGGGACATGAAAATAGATTTCTAAAGTCATTCCTTACAAAAATTTTAATGGAAATTTATCATAAATATCATATAATTAAGACAAAAGCATAGTAGTTATGCTTTTTTCTTTTCAAAAAATAATTAGGAGATAATATGGAAAATAAAAAAATGAATTTCGATAAATTTAAGATA
>JBHWRC010000003.1:0-3251 GCA_043426375.1 Anaerococcus sp. | reverse complement strand
TGTTCAAAAAGATGCTTTTACACAAGCACTAAGGACAAATCCGATTGTCGTAAGGGTTGGGGCTGGTTCTTTTATAAATGCTGGCCACTACATGGTTGTGGATTCCTACAAAAATGGGTCTTTTGTAATAAATGACCCCTTCAATTATAGAAAAAACACCCTGGATAATATTTCTTGGAAGAGACTTAGGAGCGAAGTGACCGTAGCCTGGGAAATAAAATAAGGAGATGAAAATGAGATACTTAAAAATTATAGTAATTACCCTGATTATAACAATAATAATGGAATTTATGACAAGAAACCTCATAGAAAAATACGGAAAAGACAAGACTATCTCAATAATAAAAACTATAGCTGTAGTTGCTATAGCAATGTTTCTTAAAGAAATAATATAAATAAAGGCAGGCTAATTTCAGCCTGCGGATTTAATTAATTCCTAAAATTAAGTAGGAAAGGTATTTGTTTTTGATTTTAAAAACAGCCTCGGCCAGGATGTAGGACGATAGAATTGCAATTATTGAAATTCCTAGCCTATCGATATTAGTATTTGTCTTTAGAATTATAAAAATACTAGGATAAATAAAGATAAGTGCAAAGGCAATATAGTCTACAAATCCCATAGTTGACTCGTTCGAGATGGTCTTTAGGCTGACATAGGCAAGGGGAAAGATAGTAAATAAAAAGTCATAGTCAATCTTTATATAGGTGTTTTTTAGATAAACTTCTCCCGCCAATAAGAAAATCGCCAGAGCCAAAAGCAGTGGATTAAGCCTTGCGGCAGATCTTACCCTTAGGGCCATTACATAGAAACTAAAATAGAGGAAAAAATCCTCAAAACCATTTAGAATTCCAAACCTATTTGTAAAGGAGATGGCAAGGTAAAGTAAAAATGAAATCCCTCCTATGACTGATGTTGTAAGACTTCCCAGAATCCTATTCAGGATAAATTCTATGATGAAAAATGCGGCAAGGATTACAATAATTCTATAAAGGCTAGTTATTATAGTCAATAAATCTGTCGGAAGTTTTGAAGAAAATCCTCCATTTACAACTAGGGCCATCAAAATACTGTGAAAAACTAGTGGGACAAGAATTAAGCCGACCTTTTTACTTTCCATATAGGAGATTTTGAAGGCAAGATAGGCTATTATAAAGGAAGTTAGAGATTTTTCTATTAAATTTTGATTAAAGAAACTATATTTTGCAAGATAAGCCTTAAAAAGCAAACCTATCAGGGCAAGGATTGTAAGGATTTCTGCAAAATTATTTTTTATATACTTCATACAATTATCATATCATAAAATTCACGAAATGGTATAATATTTAAAAGGATGTAATTATGGCAAGACGACAAAGAAACCAAACTAGAGAATATAGAAATCCAAAAACTAGGGAAAGACAAAGAAGAACTAGGGAGAAAAGACGCAGAAGAAAGACTTTTGGACCTTATTTTTTAATTTTTATTCTTCTTTCTGCTGCCATATTTTTTGGCGTAAGGAGCCTTTCCCACAGTGTAGATAGGACTGTGGACAGGATAGAAAAGGCGATTAAAACTGATGATGTGGCCTTTATGGAAGACAATATGGACAGGCTCGATGTTATTTTTGAAGTACTTAAAAAATCTTATTCCGAAGATACGGAAAAACAGGATGAATTTGTTAGAAATAACTTCAAAAACCTTGATATAAAAGTTTTGAATAAGCCTGATATAGAGGGAGGTATTGAAGTGACCCTTAATATTTCTAATATTAATTATGTGGAGTCTTTTAATGCGGTCAAAAATCTCGAAGAAGAAAACCAGCACGAAGCCTATATGAAAGAGCTTTCAAAGGATGGGGCTGATATAAAAAGTACAGATGCTAAAATCTTTCTTAAGAAAAAACTTTTTGGCTACGAAATTTATGAATCAAGAGAATTTATAAATGGAATTATAGGCGGAGCCTTGGATCTTGTAAAATGAGAGAGAATAATTCTATAGCAGAAACAAAAAGGATAGCTCGTGATATAAATCCTGTCCTAATTACGGTTATCCTTTCAGTTCTGGTAATAATTCCCCAATACCTACTCGGTTTTTTAACAAGCCTTGCCAGGAAGTCAGACCTTATGGAAGGATTTGTATCCTTTATTGAAAACAAGGACTTGTTCTTCCTTCTAATAGTCTACAACACAGCCCTTACCCTGATTTTAGCCTACATATTTACAAAAAAAATCCTCAACCGCAATGACCTTTCCCTAGGCCTTGTCGATGATATGAAATTAAAATCATACGCAAAGGGGATTTTGTTAGGCTTTAGCCTATTAACGATAATTATTTTGATATTAAAATTTACAGGCTTTGCACAAATAGATAAAAATCCTAAAGGTTTTGATTTAAAATTTTTTCTAATCTTCGTTCCAGCTTGGATGATCCAAGGCTTTGAAGAAGAATTTCTACTAAGAGGGATTCTAATGAATCAAATGGCAGCAAGAAGCAAAATCATATTAGGAATAATTGCGAATTCAATAATTTTTTCGGTATTTCACTTAGGAAATGCTGGCTTTAACTTAATGGCATCAGTCAATATTTTTTTGATAGGCCTGGTATTTTCCCTAATATTTTACCTAACAGATTCAATCTACATTGTTGCAGCCTTCCATTCAATTTGGAATATGGCCATGGCCAACATATACGGAATCACAGTTTCAGGCAACAGCCCAACCGAAGTCACACTTTTAAATACCATTCCAAGGGGAGCTGAAATAATGACAGGCGGAAGCTTTGGGCTTGAAGCAAGTATAATTACTAGCCTAGTCTTAGGGGTAGTTTTGATATATTTGATTATAAAAATAAAGAAGAAAGATTTGGTGATTTAAACTAGGTCTTTTTTTATTGGAAAATACGAATTTAGGGTATCAATACAATATGATTTATAATTATTTTACAAAACTGTTAGGGCATAAAGAGGAGAAAAAGATGTACGAACTTAAGAAGGTGTCTATCCCGTCGGGTGAGACAATCGCCTATAGAGAGGTTGGTAGTGGCGATTTAACAATCTTACTTATCCATGGTAATCAGTCGTCTTCTATAATTTATAATAATTTTATGAAAAGATATGAGGATAAGGCAAAGATTTATGCTCTAGATTTACCTGGTTTTGGTGAATCTTCTTATAATAATAAGCATACGAAAATCGATGATTGGGCAAAAGATGTAAATGACTTTATGGAAGTTATCGGTATTAATAGGGCAATTGTAGTGGGTCACTCTGCAG
>JBHWRC010000002.1:0-3044 GCA_043426375.1 Anaerococcus sp. | reverse complement strand
TCTTCATTTTCCATAAAGTCTAGAATCATATCCACAAGCTCATCTCTCATGGCAGGATCAAGACCACTTGTTGGCTCATCTAGGATTAGGATTTTCGCCTTATGAGATAAGGCAACTGCAAGCATTAGCTTGATTTTCATACCCCTTGATAGTTCTTCGACCTTTTTTCTCCTATCAAGGGCGAACTTATCAAGATAGGCATAGAAAGATTTCGAATCCCAATTTTCATAGCCCATCTTCATGGCCTCATTTACCAAATCCAAGGTCCAAACTTTTCCCAGAAAGGAATCGTCCATGACTAGGCCAACGTCTTGAAGATAGGACAAATCTTCGATTTTTTTATCATCTAGAAAAAGTTCTCCATCGTAATTTATCAAAGACAAAAGCGCCTTTATGGTAGTTGTCTTTCCCATGCCGTTTTTGCCGATAAAGCCTGTTACAAATCCTTTTTTGATGGCAAAGTCATTTGGCCCGAGCTTAAATTTCTCGTAATTTTTGCTAAGTCCCCTTGCCCTAATCTTATCAGTCATTAAAATCTCCTTCATACAAATAATCTAAAAGTTCTCTTAAATCTTTCTTTTCCATTTTAATATCTTTTGAAATCCTAATCGCAGAAAGTAAAGATTCCTCAAGTTTTTTCTGCTTTTCTTCAAGCCTTAGGTTTGGATCTTCCTTGCCGACAAAGGTACCAAGTCCTTGGCGACTTTCGATAAAGCCTTCACTCTCCAATTCATCATAGGCTTTTTTGACAGTCAAAATCGAAATCGAAAGCTCACGGGCAAGATTTCTCACAGAAGGAAGCTTCTCCCCTGACTTAAGTGATCCCTTTAGGATTTCTTCCCTAATTGCGTTTTTAATTTGTTCATAAATAGGGACAGCCGACCCATTTTTTATAATAATCTTCAATTTTATTCCCCTCTTCTCTATAACAGTATATAACAGTTTATAACACTTGTCAAAATAATCTATAAATAAAAAAATCCCTCATCAAAAGATAAGGGACTAAAAGCTTTTATTTATCAGCTTCTATTAAGTTTTTTATTCCTTCTATTCCAACCCTAATGGCAAGATCTGTGTCGTGTACTACTGGGTTTTCGAGATTTTCTTTTTCTCTTTCTTGGTTGGCTACTACAAGAAAACATGATCCTACCCTCACTTTTAAGAAGCTTGCTACTGTAAATAGGGCTGCTGATTCCATTTCACTTGCAAGTGTTCCTAGTCTTTTCCAGGCCTCCCATTTATTGTTTAATTCGTAGGATATTGGCATGATATCAGGTTCGTGCTGTCCATAAAATGAGTCCTTGCATTGGACTACTCCTACGTGGTTTGTGGTTTTAAGGTCATCTGCTGCTTTCTTGATAGAGGTTGTGACTTCAAAGTCTGCCACAGCCGGAAATTCTATCGGGGCATATTCCTTGCTTGTGCCTTCTGCCCTGATTGCAGCTTGGGCTATTACAATATCTCCGCTTTTAACGTCTAGGTCTATTCCCCCACAGGTGCCGACTCTTATAAAGGTGTGGGCGCCTAGCTTTGTGAGCTCCTCTAGGGCAATGGCAGCTGATGGTCCGCCTATACCTGTCGATGTGACTGAGACTTTTTCGCCATTAAGATATCCTGTATAGGTTACGTATTCACGCCTGTCGCCTACCTTTTGAGGATTGTCAAAATAGGCTGCGATTTTTTCGCACCTTTTTGGATCTCCAGGCAAGATTACGTATTTACCTATGTCTTCTTCCTTAAGCCCTATATGGTATTGTCTGCCGTCGTCTGAGTATTTCATGTGCCCTCCCCTAACTTATCTATAAGATGAAAAATAGACTCAACACTATAATTTGCTGCAGTTCTCACTTCTTTATTGGTCACATAGTCGAGTGTGTACGAATAAGGTGTTTCTTTTAGGAAAATTATATCATTATAGTCATCTCCAATAGCTATTATTTCACCATCAAATTTAAAATATTCTTTTATAATTTCTATTCCTCTTTGCTTATTAATACCCTTTTTAACCACGTCTATAACACCGATAGAATAGTGAAAATCAAAGTCTTCTGGGAAATGATTTGTAATTTCTGTATCTGAATATATTGCAAGGGCCATTATGGGTTCTTTTACATTTTCTATTTTAGAAAGCCTTTCACTTTCTGTAAAAATCGCCATCTCATTTTCGATTTTATCTCCATAATATTCTAAAAACTCACTGGCCTTTGAAATAGGAATATCAGCCGTAAAAATTTCTATAAATTTCCCATCTTTTTCTACAAAAATATGGCCGCCGTTGTTGGCAATTATTATATCAGGTTCAATTTTCCCTTCGATGAGAGGATAAAGACTTGCGTATGACCTACCTGTCACAATAGCAAAAAGATTCCCAGCTTTCTGGAAATCTCTTATTGCTTGTATATCTTTTAGGGAAATCTTTCCGTCTATTAATATTGTCCCGTCAAAATCAGATGCTAAAATCATTTGTCACTCTCTTCGATTTTGATATATTCTATTCCATTTTTCTCAAGGAGTTCTACTGCATAATCGTCCATCCTATAAGCATTTCTATAGTAGATTTTTTTAATCCCTGCTTGGATTAGACTTTTGGTGCAGTTTAGGCAAGGAAAGTGGGTCACATAGCAAATGGTATCTTTAACTGAAATTCCTTCCTTGGCACAATACAAAATAGCATTCATTTCTGCATGAATTGTCGCAATGCAGTGGCCATCTCTCATGGTATGGCCAATCTCATCGCAATGGGCATTTCCTTTAATTGAGCCGTTGTAGCCAGTTGACACAATCCTATTTTCGCTATTTACAAGGACGCAGCCCACATAGGCCCTGTCGCATGTGCCACGCATTGCAACAGTTTCTGCAAGTCGCATAAAATATTCATTCCAACTTAGTCTATCTTTCGCCATTTTTTCTCTCCTATTTAAAATTTAAGTCTTATCTTAAATAGGATATCAAATAATTTGTAAGATATCAAGAGGGAAAGGCCGTAGGCAATGATTCTTATTATAGTATTTGAAGTGTCAGGAGCCACAATGCTTGCTGTTATC
>JBHWRC010000001.1:0-6105 GCA_043426375.1 Anaerococcus sp. | reverse complement strand
GAAAATAATATTATGTTTTCTTATATCTTCTTCAGAAAGACCAATAACATTCCTGTCTACTACAAAGGAAGCCATAAAATAGTTATTTTTTAAAATGCTAATAAATTCTTCTTCCTCCATAGCCTTATTATTGGTGTTGTGGATATAGAGGAAATAATTTTTCTTTCTGGCATAATATGTGAGTTCTTTAATGATAGCTGCATAAAAAGGGTTTGCAATATCAGGTATGACCACCATAATTGAGTTGCCTTTTTTGCTGGCAAGGGCCCTAGCATAGGAATTGGGGTTGTATTTTAAATCTTTTGCCGCCTTTATCACTTTTCCCCTGGTCGCTTCGGATATTTTATTGTTAGTATTATTTAACACCATAGAAACAGTTGTAATGGATACTCCTGCCTTCTTGGCCACATCTTTTATGTTCGCCATATCAACCTCATTAAAACGTTTTACCTAATACTAGTATATCTTAAAAATATTCCATGTCAAATATTTTTTGAAAATATTTTTAAAAGTTTTCTACTATACTCAGCTTTTTTATTATTATATTTTTTATCAATGATTGTAGATATAAAAATTAACCATAATATGTAAATCTAGGACTTTTTCAAATGCAACAAGATTTTAAAAGTAAAGATGAAATTCAATTAGCTTTCACTTTCATGTTTTTTTGTAAGAGTATATAAAAATTTATCAAAACTATTTTCAGTTATTATAGAAAATTTAAGCAAAAAGGCGAGATTGCCCCTAGGGTTCTCGCCTTTAATTTCTTATTTATTTTTTGCCCTTCTTTTGTGAAGCTGCTTTTTCTTTTTCTTCTCTTCTTTTCTTCATAGAATCAAAGATACCGTCTACTATTGCGCCCATATCTGGTTCTTTTGAAGATTTAAGTGATGAAGTGATTTCTAGAGTTTCTGGAAGTACGTCCATTAGTCTCATTTCTTCATCTAGGAATTGTTCCATTTTTTCTGCAGCTTGTGGAGCCCATGTTCCGTTACCAATTATAGATACTGCTCTGTTTTGTAGGTTTAGAGCTTTCATGTCTTCTAGGTAGTTTTTCATTACTGGGTAGATACCTAGGTTGTAGGTTACAGATGCTAGAACTATGTTTGTATACTTGAAGCTTTCTGCTATTAGGGTTGATACGTGTGTGTTTGATACATCTCTTAGTGAGATGTTGGTCATGCCTCTTTCGCAAAGTTTGCTTGCTAGGGCTTGGGCTGCGTATTCTGTGTTGCCGTACATTGATGCATATACTATTAGTACACCTTCTTCTTCTGGTTCATATGTTGCCCAGTGTACGTATTTGTCGATGATGTAGCCGAAGTTGTCTCTCCATACTAAGCCGTGTAGTGGGCAGATGTATTTAAGGTCTAGGCCTCCTGCTTTTTCTAGGGCTTTTTGTACGAATGTACCGTATTTACCTACTATGTTTGTGTAGTATCTACGTCCTTCGTCTAGGTAGTCTCTATCCCAGTCTACTTCGTCTGCAAATAGTCTTCCGTTGTTTGCGATGAATGATCCGAATGCGTCTGCTGAGAATAGGACTTTGTCGTATGAGTCATAGCTCATTAATACTTCTGGCCAGTGTACCATTGGTGCTTCTACGAATGTGAATTCGTGTTTACCAAAGCTTACTGTATCGCCTTCTTTTACTTCTATATATCTATCATCTACGTGATAGCCAAATTGTCTCATGAACATTACACCTTTTTCAGATGTGATTACTTTCATGTTTGGATATCTTTGTAGCATTAGTTCGATTGCTGAACAGTGGTCTGGTTCCATATGGTGAACTATCATGTAGTCTAGATCTCTACCATCTAGTACTCTTGCGATGTTTACCATATATTCTCTTGTAACAGCCCAGTCGATTGAGTCGATTAGTACTGTTTTTTCGTCCATTAATAGGTAGGAGTTGTATGATACACCTTCAGGTATTGGGAATATATTTTCAAATAAGGCTAATCTTCTGTCGTCTCCACCTACATAATATAAATCGTCGGTTACTTTTCTAACTGTATACATTATTACCTCCTACTACTTTCTATCTTCTGGGAATTCCATTTTGATGAATTCTTCTTTGGCTTCGCCAGAAACAGGTGATACCCAGCTGTCAGGAAGTTTGTCAAATGGAGTACCTGGCTCGATTCCTTGTGTTGGATCGCCTATTTCAGGGTCATATTCATAACCTGAACCTAAGTCTACATAGACATCTTCTTTTGGAGCCATTTTTCTTGGTTTGCTTCTCTTAATCTTTGGTTGTGGTGGTGCTGGTTTCTTTTCTTCACCATTATCAAGTTCTTTGATTAATAGTGGAAGAATTTCTAAAGCATCTCCTACTATACCGTAGTCACAGTTGTTGAAGATTGGAGCATTTTTGCTGGAGTTTATTGCAACTATTGTTGATGCATCTTTCATTCCCTTTAAGTGTTGGCCTGCGCCAGATACACCTACACCAATGTAGAGGTTACCTCTAAAGGTTTGACCACTCATACCGATGTATCTTTCAAGTGGAACGTATTTAAGAGTTTCTGCTACTGGTCTAGATGATGAAATAGCTGCACCTGCTTGATAAGCTAGATCTTCGATTAATTTCATGTTAGCCTTATCACCTATACCACGGCCTGCTACAACTACTCTTTGAGCTTCGCCAACTGGTGTCATAGGATCAATTCCTATTGTGAAGTCATATCCGTCTTTTTTAAGTGCTGCTACAAGATTTTTAACTGCTTCTTTTGGATCTCCTTCGTAGATTTCGCCTTTACGAACTCCTGCAATTGGTCCAGATTTAGCACCTGATCCGCCTGCTCTTTTCATTTTTGGAGCACGACCTACTGTATTTGCACCAACTACTACTCTCATGATTTCGTTAGTACCTTCGTAGATTTGTGTAATCTTAGCGTCTCTGAAGAATCTTTCTACGTCAACACCCTTGATGAAGCCTGATCCACCGTAAAGTTGGATAGCTTCTGTTGTAATCTTCATTGCAAGGTCTGATGCAACTTGTTTTGCCATAGCTGCTTCTGCTGAATATCTTTCGTGATTTTCTTTAAGTTCTGCAGCATGGTAGATCATAAGTCTTGCACCATGTAGGTATGTTGCCATGTCGGCAAGTTTGAATGTATTTCTTTGTAGATGAGCAATTGGCATACCAAATTGTTCACGTTCTTTTGCATAAGCAAGGGCTGATTCATATGCTCCTTGGCCAATACCAAGTGCTTGAGATGCTATACCAATTCTACCACCATCTAGGGTAGCCATAGCTATCTTAAATCCTTGGCCTTCTTTACCAAGTAGGTTTTCTTTTGGAACTTTTACGTTGTCAAAGTGTAGTTCTGCTGTAGAAGATGATCTGATACCAAGTTTGTCATAGTGGTCAGAGAAGGTAAATCCTTCAAATTCTTTTTCTACGATAAAGGCAGAAATACCATGTGTACCAATACCAGGTGTAGTAACTGCAAATACTACATATATGTCTGCTTTTGGTGCGTTTGTGATAAATATTTTCTTTCCGTTAAGTATATAGTGGTCACCGTCAAGTACTGCTGTTGTTTCTGTACCACCAGCATCTGAACCTGCGTTTTCTTCTGTAAGACCGAATGCTCCTACCTTTTCACCTTTTGCAAGTGGAGTAAGGTATTTTTGTTTTTGTTCTTCTGTACCAAAGCCAAAGATAGGCCATGCGCCTAGAGATGTGTGAGCTGAGCAAATTACACCAACACCACCGTCTACTCTTGATAATTCTTCTACTGTGATAGCATAAGAAATTATATCAAGACCTTGACCGCCATATTCTTTTGGATATGGGATACCTAAGAATCCTAATTCTCCCATTTCCTTAACTATATCGTCAGGATATTGGTTGTTTTGATCGAGGTCGAAGGCAATTGGTTTTACCTTTTCTTCTGCAAAAGCTCTGACTTTTTTTCTAAGCTCTTCATGTTGTTCTGTTGTCTTAAAAAGCATATAATTCCTCCTTACATTATTATCCTTATAATCATATTGTAGCTAAAAGAAAACGTTTTGTCAAGAATATTTATAAAGACAAATTTATTATAAATTTGTTTGTTAGAAAGCTGATTTTATACAAAATAACTAAAAGTTAACTGTGGTATTGCAAGAAACATCTAGACTTACTGATTTATCCGTAATATTTCATCATTAATGCGATTTATTTTGAAATCATTTTCCTTAGTTCATAAATGAATATCTATAATTCATGGAGTATATTTTTTATTTTTAAAAATTCATCATAAGCCAAAGTCCTAACTTTACATCAATTAGAGCTTCCTTACGAAAGTTTTAAGTTTGTAAAAAACCTTTTGGGGTATAATAAGACAAAGAGGTGAAAATATGAAAAATAAATTATTAAAACCAATACTTTTAACATTGCTAGCTTCAAGCTTAGTTGCATGTGATAGCAACGAAGTGGCCGATACTAGCAAAGAAAATCAAGAAAATCAAATAGTAGAAGAAGTAAAAGAAGACAATGCAAGCGATGAAAACAAACCAGCTAGCGACAATATTGATAAAGATAAATTAGAAGATACTAAAGAAAATAAGGAAGAATTAGAAAAAGACACTATCGAAGTAGAAAAGAAAGAATCTGAAGATAAGAAAGAAGATTCTAACAAAGATAAGGAAAAGGAAAAAGAACCTAGCCAAGAATCTTCTATAGAAGAAGATAAAAACCTACACGATAAAGACGGTAAGTATGTCACAACCCTTATGGCTAAGCTACAAGGTGAGCCTGATGAGTATCTAGAAACTTCAGCTTACGCTTCTAATATAGAAGACGATAAACTAATAGTCTCAGGATCTTTTGACCTTTATGCTAATCCAGAAAATTACGATGAGGTTGAACACTTTGAAAATCTTGAAGACCACAAATTTGTAATTAACGACCAAACAGAATTCCAAGCTGTAGGTGGTACTGCTCCAGCAGAAAAATTCACAAGAGAAGAATTCCTAGACTATATTGAAAAAGTTAAGGACTCAGGACTTGCCCTAATAATTATGGTAGAAAACGGAGTTGCTACAACAGTATCAATATCTTCATAAAATAAAAATTTTATCCCGGATGGCAAAAAAGTCATCTGGGTTTATTTTTTTAAAAAATCTTACTGTGATATCTTGATAAAGTATTAGAAGTATGGTACAATGATTTTATCAATAAGTTACTTAAGTAAATAGATAATCTTAAGAAGTGTTTCGAGTATTTATAATTGATAGAAAGGATTCTACCATGTTTAATTATAGAGAAAACGATTTTAAGACCTATCGATCGCTTTTTACCCAGATTGGACTAGCCATAGGCGGATATTCTAGTCTGGTTTTAAAAGAAAATATGATTTTAGTATTTCTATTGTCAGTCGGCCTTTCCTATCTGCTTGGCTTGGCCCTCGATAAGAATAAAACTTACTAAAATTAAGACAATGAGCAAGACCTTCCTCCCTTTTGGACAAATAAGATACTTTATTAGATTCTTTTAACAAATACTTGCTCATTAAGCAAGGCCCCATTTCTGGGGCCTTTCCTATTTATAAAATTTCTTGGGCCAGAATTAAAAGCCCTAGGGTAGCTGACTTGCCGTCATACTTAGGACGGACAATGTAAGAATCTAAGTTAGGAACTTCCATATATCCATTCATCAATTCTTTAAACTTACATCTCACCTTTTCAATAAGGTCCTCTACCTGCATCACTCCACCACCAAATACAATTACATCTGGACTAAACATAAGGCTTGTGTTGTAGGCAGCTTGGGCAAGATAAACCGCTTCTATATCCCGAAAATCATCATTAGGCTCTAAATTTTCTGCACGAATATTAAATCTTTTTTCGATATTTGGGCCTGATGCCAGACCTTCTAGGCAGGCTTTATGGCACATACATCCGCCATCATAATTATCTCTTGGATCTTTATTTATAATCATATGTCTCATCTCAGGGTGACTTACTCCTCCGATAAACTCTCCGTTTTAAACAACTCCACCGCCTACACCTGTACCTACTGTGTAATAAGCAAGACTTTTCTTACCTTCGCCAGCTCCAAGCTTGTATTCGCCATAGGCTGATGCATTTACGTCTGTTGTAACAAACTCC